>JALZLY010000375.1 GCA_030858465.1 Deinococcota bacterium | reverse complement strand
GAGCTCTTGCTCGAGCTCGCAGGCGCCCATTCCCAAACTCACAGCGAGGTTCAGACCGCACCATGACGCCGCTTCCTTATCTATCTTATCTATCTTGTCTTTCTCTTCTATTGCCTCTTTACCGCCTGCTCTCGAGGAGGACCACGCCGTGAGCGCCGTCAAGCCCCACCTGCACTTCATGGGCATCGGCGGCGTGGGCATGAGCGGCCTCGCCCAGCTCATGTACGCCGAGGGTTACGGGGTCTCGGGCTGCGATGCCAGCGACGGCCCGCAGCTCGCGCGGCTGCGCCAGGCGGGCATCGACGTTCAGCTCGGCCACCACCCCGATCACCTGGCGGACGCGGACGTGCTCGTCACCACCATGGCCGTGCCCGAGACCTGCCGCGAGGTCCAGGCGGCGCGCGCGCTCGGGCGCAAGGTGATGAGGCGCATCGACCTCCTCGCCGAGGTGATGGCGGGGCGGGAGGGCGTCGGCGTGACCGGCACCCACGGCAAGAGCACCACCACCGCCATGACCGCGACGGTCTTTCTGGCCGCGGGTGCCGACCCGGCGGTGCTCGTCGGCGGCGAGTTGCCGCTCATCGGCTCGAACGTGCGCTCTGGCGCCGGCCCTTTGATCGCCGAGGTCGACGAGTCCGACCCCGGCTTCCAGGGGCTCGCCTGCGGTATCGCCGTCGTCACCAACTTAGAGGACGACCACATCGCCGGCGACTTCAGCGAGCGGCGCAACTACCACGCGACCTGGGGCGAGCTCGTCGCCGCGACCCGGCGCTTCGCGTCGCAGGCGGGGCAGGTGCTCTACTGCGCCGACTGGCCGGGGCTCGCGGGCATCCTCGGCGACCTGCCCCAGGCCCGCGCCTACGGCTTCGGGAGCGGCGCGGACTACCGCGTCGACGGCCTCGCGCTCGAGGCTGGGGGCAGCAGCTTCCGCTTTCACGCGCCGGACGGGAGCGTCCAGGTAGCGCTCGCCGTGCCCGGGCGCTTCAACGTCCAGAACGCCGCGGCCGCCCTGGCCTGCGCGCACCTGGCCGGCCTGCCGCTCGAAGGCGCCGCCGCGGCGCTGGCGCTCTTTCGCGGCGTGGGCCGGCGCTGGCAGCGCTGGGGCAGCGTCCGCGGCGCGCTCATCATCGACGACTACGCCCACCACCCCACCGAGATCGGGGTGACGCTCGAGGCCGCCAAGCACACCGGCCGGCGGGTGCGGGCGGTGGTGCAGCCCCACCGCTGGGTGCGCACCGCCCGCCACTGGCCGGCCATCGCCGAGGCCGCCGCTGTGGCCGATGAGGTCATCGTCTTGGACGTCTACGCGGCGGGCGAGGAGAGCATTCCCGGCATCTCGCCGGCCCTCATCGTCGAGCGGCTCAGGGAGAGCGGCAAGCGGGCGCAGTGGCTGGGCATGGCCGAGGCCGAGCGCTACCTGGCGGGCTCCTTGGCGGCGGGCGACCTGGTGATCACCCTGGGCGCGGGCGACGTCTGGAAGGTGGCGCGGGGCGTGGTGCAGGCGGGAGGAGGCGACGATGGCAGCGCCTAAGACAGCGCCCATGGGCGCGAACAGGGTGCGGCGGGTCAGGCTCGCCATGCTGACCACCTTGGGCGTCGGCGGCGAGGCCGAAGTCTGGGAGGTCGGCAGCGAAAGGGAGCTTACGGAGGCCACCCGCGAGCCCTACCGCGTCCTGGGCGCGGGCTCCAACCTGCTCGTCGCCGACGAGGGCGTAAGCGAGCGCGTCGTCAAGCTGGGCCCCGCCTTCAACAGCGTCAGGGTCTTCGACGGCAAGGCCGACTTGTGGCTGGGCGCGGCCACGCCGCTGCCGGGCCTGGTGCGCCGCGCCGGCCGGCTCGGCCTGTCGGGCTTGGAGGGCCTGTTGGGCGTCCCGGCGACCCTCGGCGGGGCGCTCAAGATGAACGCCGGCACCCGCTTCGGCTGCCTCGCCGACACGCTTCTAGAGGCCGAGCTGTTCGTGGGCGGCGCGGCCATACGCCTGCCCGCGGACGCCCTCGGCCTGGGCTACCGCCGGAGTACGCTCCCGGCGGGCGCCGTCGTCACCCGGCTGCGCCTGGGGCTCACGCCCTCCACACCCGAACGGGTGGGCGCGCAGCTCGCTAAGGTGGACGCGGCCAGAAAGGGCCAGCCCAAGGTCAAGTCGGCGGGCTGCGCCTTCAAGAACCCGCCGGGGGGCAGCGCCGGCAGGCTCATCGACGCGGCGGGGCTCAAGGGCCTGCGCGTCGGCGGGGCGATGGTCTCATGTGAGCATGCCAATTTCGTCGTCAACCTGGGCAATGCCCGCGCCGAGGACGTGATCAGGCTGCTGGGGCTCGTCCGGGCCAGGGTCGGGGTGCCTTTGGAGCTCGAGTGGGAAGGCTGGGGCTTCGAGCCCCGAGCCTCGGCCGCGAGGACGGAGGCCTGAGGTGCGCCGCGCCCTGCTCCTCGCAGGTCTCGGCCTCGCCCTCGCGGCGGTGGCCCTCAGCCTCTACCATCCGCGCATCGCCAGCGTCGTGGTCTCGGGCAACGCCCACTACAGCGCCGAAGAGGTGATGGCGCTGGCCGAGGTGAGGCTGGCGGACCCGCTCCTCTGGGTCCACCGCTGGCGGGCGCGGCGGCTCGCCCTGGACCCCTGGATCCTGCGGGCACGCCTCGTCCGCCACTGGCCGGACACGGTCCTCATCCACGTTTGGGAGCGGCGGCCCGCCATCCGTATCGGCGACCGCATCCTGGCCCTGGATGGTACAGTCTTGGGAGATGCTTCCACCGCAGACCCACGCGCTTCGCAAACCGCCGACCTCGTCCTCGTCCGCGGCTGGGGCGAGGACCGCTCGGACGAGGCGATCGCCCTCGTCCAATTGCTGGAAGAGTATGAGCCCAAGATGTTAAGCTACTCGCCAGGTGGTTTTGACATAGAGTTGGAGGACGGCCGCCTCTTTACGCCGGATATAGCGGCGCTAAGGGCGCACTGGTCGGGTTTTACAAGTCAGCAGGGCAAAAGCGTTTACGTGTATCCCTGGGGAGTGAGCGTACAACAGTGAGCGTAGAACAGGTGAGCGTAGAACAGGTGAGCGTAGAACAGGTGAGCGTAGCGCCATGACTGACGGACGCATCATCGTGGGACTCGATATCGGCACGACGAAGATCTGCACGGTCATCGGCGAGCTCGCCAGCGACGGCGTCCTGGACATCATCGGCGAGGGCACGGTGCCCAGCGACGGCCTGCGCAAGGGCGTGGTGGTCAACTTGGAGCGCACCATCGCCTCGGTGCGCCAGTCGATCGCCGCCGCCGAGCGGGTGGCCGGCGTCGAGGTCACAAGCGCCTGGATCGGCATCGCCGGCTCGCACCTCAAGGCCTTCAACTCGCACGGCATGGCGGCCATCCGCCGCGGCCAGGAGATCAGCCGCGGTGACGTCGAGCGGACCGTCGAAAACGCGCGGGCGATTCCTCTGGAGGCCAATATGGAGGTCATCCACGTCATCCCCCAGGAGTACGTGGTCGACGGCCAGGATGGCATCAAGGACCCGATCGGCATGTCGGGCGTGAGACTCGAAGTGGACGTTCACATCGTCGCCGGCGCCCAGGGGCCGCTGCAGAACTTGAAGCGCTGCTCGCGCGACGCGGGCGCCGAGGTCGAGGGCGTGGTGGTCCAGGCGCTGGCCTCGGGCTTGGCGGTCTTAGACGCCTCCGAGCGCGACGTCACCACGGTCCTTATCGACATCGGCGGCGGCACCACCGACGTGGGCGTGTTCCGGCGCGGCAACTTAGCGCACTCGGCGGTGATTCCGCTGGGCGGCGACCACATCACCCAGGACATCTCCCAGCTCCTACGGATCCCTCCCGACGAGGCCGAGCGGGTCAAGAAAAAGTACGGCGTGGCCCTGCCCGAGCAGGCCGACCGCGAGGTGGCCCTGGAGGTCTCGCATCCCAACTACACCGCCTCCTTGTCCACCTTCGAGCTCGCCCAGGTCATCAAGCCGCGGGTCGTCGAGATCCTGGATCTGGTCAAGCGCAACATCGAGCAGCGCATGGGCGCGATGGAACTCTTGGCCGGCAACGTGGTCATCACCGGCGGCGCCTCCCTGATGCCCGGTTTGGACGGGCTCGCCGCGGAACGCTTCAGGCTGCCGGTGCGCACCGGCAAGCCGCTCGGCGTCTCGGGTCTGGTCGACGTCGTCGCCAGCCCGGCTCACGCCACGGCGGTGGGCCTGGTGCGCTACGGCATGCGCCAACAGCTGCCCGTACCCAGCAAGCGTGCCTTACCGGGCGAGGGCTTCAGCCTGCCGACCTGGTTCGGCAATATCCGCAATATCTTGAAGGATTTCTTCTAGGAATCAAAGGGGGCCGGGAGTCAGGAGCTGGAAGTCGGGAGTCATGACAGAGCGAACGTTCGCTGGACAAACTCGAGAATTGGACAAGAGCGCAGAGGGTCGTAGACAGGCAAGTTGTAGAAAGGCAAGGGGACAACCATGATGGACAACGCAGTTATTCGGGTGATCGGGTTGGGCGGCGGCGGCAACAATGCCGTCAACCGCATGATCGAGTCCGGGCTCCAGGGCGTCGAGTTTATCGCCGCCAACACCGACGCCCAGGTCCTGGCCACCAGCCTGGCCGACACCCGCGTGCAGATGGGCGACCGGCTCACCAAGGGCCTTGGCGCCGGTGCCAGCCCCGAGATAGGCGAAAAGGCCGCCGTCGAGGACCGCGACCGCATTTCCGAGCACCTGGTCGGCTCGGACCTGGTCTTCATCACCGCGGGCATGGGCGGCGGCACCGGCACCGGCAGCGCGCCCATCATCGCCGAGGTGGCCAGGGAAGTGGGCGCCTTGACGGTGGCCGTGGTCACCTCGCCCTTCCAGTTCGAAGGGCCCAAGCGCATGCGCGCCGCCGAGGAGGGCCTGCGCAAACTCGAGGAGCGCGTCGACGCGCTGATCGTCGTCGAGAACCAGCGCCTCCTCTCGGCCCTGGACCGCAAGGTCAAGCTCTCCGACGCCTTTCGCGTCGCCGACCGGGTGCTCTACCACGGCGTCAAGGGCATCAGCGACGTGATCAACATGCCCGGCCTCATCAACGTCGACTTCGCCGACGTGCGCACGCTCCTTACCGGCGCCGGCACGGTCCTGATGGGCATCGGCGCGGGCTCGGGCGAGCGCCTCGTCGAGGAGGCCGCCAAGAGCGCCACCCACAGTCCCCTCCTGGCGCGCGGCGTCGAGGGCGCGCACCAGCTCCTCATCAACATCACCGGCTCCGAGGAGCTCACCCTCTTCGACGCCAACGAGATCGTCGAGAAGATCAGCGAGGCCACCGAGGTCGAGGACGTCAACGTGCTCTTCGGCGTGACCTACGACGATGCGGCCTCGGACGAGGTGCGGGTGACGGTGATCGCGGCGGGCTTCGACCACAACCCGCAGATGAAGATCCTCCGCCCCAGCCAGCTGCGCGCCAACGCCGGCGGCCGGAGCTACGACCCCAGCAACTACGACATTCCCGCCTTCTTGCGCTACAACCCCGAGGGAGACAAGTAGGCGGCCGCGCGGGCTGAGGATTCAACGGGATAGGGCGCTGACGAGGGCGCTTGTGGTTGCCATCATAAGCGCCTGGGGCGAGGCCAGGCAGGGCCTGGCGCCGGCGTCCTCGGCACCGGCGAGCTTCTGGGCTTAGCCAAAGGAGGAGAAACCAGGGTGACAAAGCGCGCGCTCATCACGGGGATTACCGGCCAGGACGGCGCCTATCTCGCCGCCTTGCTGCTCGAGAAGGGCTATACGGTCGTCGGCGCCGAGCGCCGCGCCAGCACCAGGAACCGTCAGCGGCTCGACCTCCTGGGCATCACCGAGAGGATCGCCTTTGCCGACTTCGACCTGGCCGATGGCGGCGGCATGATCCGGGCGCTCGACGAGCACCAGCCCGACGAGGTCTACAACCTGGCCGCGCAGTCTTTCGTGGCGCTGTCCTTTGAGCAACCGCTCATGACCGGCGACATCACCGGCCTGGGCGTGGCGCGGCTGCTCGAGGCGGTCCGCGCGGTGAACCCGCGGATCAGGTTCTATCAGGCCTCGAGCAGCGAGATGTTCGGCAAGGCGCAGGCCGTTCCGCAGAGCGAGACCACCGCCTTCCACCCGCGCAGCCCTTACGGCGTCGCCAAGCTCTACGGCCACTGGATCACCGTCAACTACCGCGAGGCTTACGACCTGCACGCCTCTTCGGGCATCCTCTTCAACCACGAGAGCCCGCTGCGCGGCGTCGAGTTCGTCACCAGGAAGATCAGCCTGGCCGCCGCCCGCATCAAGCGCGGCCTGCAAACGGAACTTCGCCTGGGCAACTTGGAGGCCAAGCGCGACTGGGGCTACGCCAAGGAGTACGTCGAGGGCATGTGGCTCATGCTGCAGCAAGACCAACCGGGTGACTTCGTCCTCGCCACCGGGGAAACCCACACCGTGGAGGACTTCGTCGCCGCGGCCTTCGCCGCCGCCGGGCTCACCTGGCAAGACCACGTGGTCATCGACCCGGCCTTCATGAGACCCGCCGAGGTCGATCTGCTCCTGGGCGACCCGAGCAAGGCCAGGCGCGTGCTGGGCTGGCAACAGCGGACCAGCTTCGACGAGCTCGTCCGCCTGATGGTCGCAGCGGACCTCGACTGCGTATCGCGCCAGCAGGGCTGATGGGCGCCCGCCGGCTCGCTTGCCGAGCGTCACGCCGCACCGGCAAAGGCGCCATGGCCCGGGGCCCTTCCGACATGGCCCGGGGCCCTTCCGAAAGGAGGCCGGCGTGGCGGCTTTTGATCTAGTCACCGGGGGCAGCGGCTTCATCGGCTCCCATCTGGTCGATCGCCTCGTCACCTCGGGGCGCAGGGTGATCGTCGTCAGCGCTTCGGCGGGTGATCACGCGGGCAACCTGGCGAGGTCGCTCCCCCATGTCGAGCTCGTCCAGGGGGACATCCGCTCCAGGGACTGGTGGCCGCGGCTGGCGCGCTTCGAGATCGCGCGCATCTTTCACCTCGCGGCCAACGCCAGCGTGCCCCGCTCCGCCAGCGAACCCGCCTTCGACCTGAGCACCAACGTCTTGGGCACGGTCAACCTGCTCGGTTTGGCCCGCGAGCGCTCCGCGCGCTTCCTGCAGGCCTCGACCGCCTTTGTGTACGGGACGCCCCGCTACGTGCCCATGGACGAAGGGCATCCGCTCCTGCCCACCAGCCATTACGGCGTCTCCAAGCTCGCCGCCGAGAGCTACGTCGACCTCTACCGCCGCGAGTACGGCCTGGACGCGAGGATCGTCCGTTTTTTCAATGTGTTCGGACCGCATCAGGCGCGCTACCTCGTCTTTGACTTTCTCCACAAGGCGACCGCCCCCGGCGGGGTCTTCGAGGTGCTCGGCAGCGGCGCGCAGGTGCGCAGCCAGCTTTTCGTCAGCGACGCCGTGCAGGCTATTCTCCTGGTCACCGAGGGGGGCGACGCTCAGCCCTACAACATCGGCTCGGAAAGGGGGCTCTCGGTCCTCGAGCTGGCCAGGATGATCCTGGAGATCACCGGGCGGCAAAAACGCCTCGAGACGACGGGTCAGTCGTGGCCGGGCGACATCCCCGTGCTCGTGCCCGACATCAGCCGCTTGAAGGGCCTGGGCTTTCAGCCCGAGGTCTCTCTCGAGGCGGGCCTCCACAAGGTCTGGCAGTGGTGGCAGGCCAGAGGTCAGGCGGCAAGCGGCCCAAGCTGAGGCTTCCAAAGCGCCCTCCAAGGGAAACCCACCGACTCCTGAGCCCTGGCTCCTGAGCCCGACCCCTGCTACCCGGCCGCCTCCTTGGCAGCGTGGGTGGAGTAGCCGAACTGCGGCAGCGCGCCGCCGGGCGCGCTGGAGAGCATCGCCTGGGCGAGCTCGGCGAGGTTGGTGCCGCCGACCGCCACCTCCATCTTCAGTTCCCGGCGCAGGTCGCCCAAACTGCGCTCGTCGAGCATCGTCTCGGTGCCGTACTTGACGACGTTGGGCGACACCAGGAGCAGGTCGGCCTCGCCCGGCGCGATCTGGGTCAGAAAGTCGCGGCCGGCCAACAGGCCGGCGACGGTGGTGACCTCGCCGAAGGTGCGGTTCTTGAGCTCGCGCACCTCGAAGTCGAGCCCCTGAACCCCGCGCAAGGGACCCAGCGCCCGCGCCAGGACCGGGGCGAAGAGCTTGCCGGTGGCGAGGATGACCTTGCGCGGGTTCACGCGGGCCGGCAACCCCGGCAGGGGCTGGGAGAGAAAATCGCGGATCATGCCCACGCCGTTCTCGAGCATCGCGTAGCCCTCATAGGCCTCCGCGGGCGGGACGGGCTCGCCCGCCAGGAGATAGAACTCGTCGCTGGGAAAGATGAAGCGCGTGCCCCGCTCCTTGAGCATCCTCGCCTGGAAGGCATGAACCCGCTTCAAGACGCCCCGCGCCTCCTCGGGCGCATAGGGACGCAGCTCGGGCAGGTTCCGGCGGTGCTCGGTGAGGCCGACCGGCACGCAGGCGACCGCCAAGACGTTGGGCTGACTCGCCAGGAACTCGAGCGACTCGCTGAGCGCCTCGCCGTCGTTGCGGCCGGGCAGGAGCACGAGCTGGGTGTAGAGGTCGATGGGGGCGAGCCGCTCGAGCATATCGCGGATCCTGGTGGCCTTTTCGTCCTTTACCTTGAGCCGCCACCACTTCATCATGTCGCGGCGCAGGTCCTCGTCGGTAGTGTGCACCGAGACGTAGAGCGGGCTCAAGTGCTCGCCGACGATGCGCGCGATGTCGCCATCGGTCAGGTTGGTCAGGGTCACGAAGGAGCCGTACAGAAAAGAGGTGCGAAAGTCGTCGTCCATCACGTAGAGGCTCTTCCTGAAGCCCTTGGGCATCTGGTGGACATAGCAGAACTCGCACTTGTTGGCGCAGAGCTTGAGGCCGTCGAAGATGACCTCGTCGAAGTCGAGGCCGGGGTCCTCCCAGCCGGCCCGGAAACAAAGGCTCTCCCCCGCCGGGCTGCGCACGGTGAGCTCCACCTCGCCCTTTTCCAGCTCGCGGCGGTAGGCGAGGATGTCGGGAATGGGCTGGCCGCCCACGCTGAGCAGCTCCCAGCCCGCCGCCACGCCCGCCCGCGCCGCCGGCGAGCCCGGCGACACCCGGCTGATCGGGGCCGGGTAGAGCGGGGCAGGGACAAGCGGGGCGGTATCGGAAGCGGCGGTATCAGAAGCGTGAGGCGTCATAAGCATGTGAGTCTAGCAGATTTGCCCGCAGAGCGCCCGTGTTGCCCCGACATCGATCAAGCCCGGCTTCCAGCGCAGGACGCTCGGCAGCGCGCGTTTTGCCTATCGACGAAGGCGGCGACCGGTAGGCAGGGCTGTACTGGGGCTGTGTACTGGGGCTGTACTGGGGCTGTGGCCTTGTGGCGGTGTCGGAGCGCTCACAGGCCGTCGGTAGGCTGGTTGACCCGCGTCTCGCCGATGACGAAGCCGTGGAGCGGCGGCAACGTCTCGAGCACGGCGTAGTCACCCGGCTCGAGCCGCCCCGGGCCCGGCCCCAGCAGGCCGACGACCACGGGGAAGCCGACATCGATCACGAGGAGTTCGCCCGAAACCCGGCTGACCCGCCCTCCCAACCTGAGGCGGCTCGGGCCGAGGACCTCGAAGGAGGGCTCGCCTTCACCCACGGTGAGCCCTTCCGCCACGCCGTGAACGATAAGCCGCGCCTTGCCGGCCGGGCTGGCGTAGGGGTTGGTCCGCTCGAACAGGTGAAAGATGCGCCCGTTCACCTCGCACTCGAGCAGCGCGCTGCCCTCGACCCTCGAGTAGAGCCAGGCCGTCACCGCGTAGCGGCGCCACTCGGCGATAAAGCTATCGACGGAGTCCTCCAACACGCTCCGCATTCTAACCCCAAGCCCTCGCTCCGGAGAGGGGTTCACCCTGCGTCACGGTGGCTTCTCACCGTGGCTTCTCACCGGGGTGAAGGGCGAGCTGCTGAGCCTCCAGCCGGGCAGCGTCACGGAGCACCCAACCCGGACAGCCTCTGGGGCGTGTTAGACTGCTGCGGACGCGCGGCCTTGGCGCCGACAGGCCAGAGGGTCAAGCGAGAGGGCCAAGCGAGAGGGCCAAGGCCGGTTGCCAAGCTTGCGACGAGGTCCGGCAGGCGGACTCTGGCCCTTGCCAGGAGGATGGATGCTCGAGAAACTCAGTCAAGTCCAGACGTTCGACCTAGACCTAGATGCCCTCGAGGATAAAAAAAAGCTCGTTCCTCCCCAACTCACCGAGACAAACGCGCGCAAGCGGGACCTCGAAGCGGATCTGGCCGCGGTAGAGGCCGTACACCACGAGCTGCGCCGACAAGTGAGCAACAACGAACTCGAGATCTACACCCTGTCGGACCGCCGCAAAGGGGCCGCCAACGCCGCCAGCGCGGCGATGAGCGGCAAGGAGGCCTCGCAGTACCAGAACCAGGAACTCCAGTTCGCCACCCGCTTAGAAGAGTTAGAAAACGACACCTTGCCGCTCATCGAACGCATGGAGACGCTCGAAGCGCGCATCCTGGAGCTCCAGGGCGAGCTCGCGGCGCTCGAGCCCGAGCTCGAGCGGATGACCGCGGACGAAGAGAAGCGCGTCAGCGCGCTCGACGAGGAGCACGCCGTCATCGCCGGCAACCGCGACGCCATCGCCCGTGAGATCGACGCCAGCCTCCTAAAGCAGTACGAGGGGGTGCGGCGCTCGCGGCGGGGCCTCGGCCTGGTGCCCATCGTGGACAACAAGCGCTGCGGCGGCTGCAACATGCAGCTTCCCATCCACGTCATGCAAAAGGCCGGCCGCAGCAAGGCCATCACCCGCTGCCCGAGCTGCGGGCGCATCCTCTGGCCCAAGGACGCCGCCTAGCGGTCGTCGCCCGGGGGGGTCCCCTCGAGCTCGCGGCGCAGGCTCTCAGCTCCCCGTCTCGGCTGCTCAGCCACCCTCGCTCCGCGCCTCCTGTTCGGCGACGTATTCCTGGGGCACGATCAGGTTGGCGCCCCCGGGCACCGCCTCGACGCAGAGCGGCGTGGTGCCGAAGGCTTCGCCGTCGATCTGGACCCCGAGCGGCGGCTGCACCTCGATCTTGATCTTGGCGGCCTGGATATAGCGCAGGTTCTCCTGGCTTTTATACTGGCGGGTGAGGATCTGCCAGAAGGTGCGCGCCAGCCCCCAGAGCGTCACCGACGAGGCGATCATGAGGTCGAGCTTGCCGTCGTGGGGATGGATGTCGGGGCCCAGGGAGATCTTCGCGGCGGCGATCTGACCGACGTTGATGACCATCACGGTGTGGGCGAGAAAGTCCATCTTCTCGCCGTCGGCCTCCAGGTGGACGCGGACGCGCTTGAGCCTGAACAGGCTCTTGATGCCCGACACCACGTAGGCGGCAAAGCCCATCACCCGCTTGAGGTTGCGCGGCGCCTCGGCGATCATGTTGGCGTCGTAGCCCATCCCGGCCACCAGGGCGAAGTAGCGGTCGTGGTCGGGCAGGTAGCCCACGTCCAGGCGCTCCTCCTTGCCGCTGAAGACGAGCTCGAGCGACTTTTCGACGTTGATGGGAATGAGTAGCGCCCGCGCCAGCAGGTTGGCGGTGCCGGTCGGCACCTGCGCGAGCGGCACCGAGCCTTTGCTCTTGATGAGGCCCGACATCGCCTCCATGATGGTGCCGTCGCCGCCGACCGCCACCACCACGTCGAAGCCCTCGTCCCCGGCCGCCTCAGCCCAGCAGAGGGCGTCGCCGTCGCCCTGCGTCTCGCGAAAGTCGAAGTCGAGGCCGCCCTCGCGGAAGCGCTCCTCGAGACGGCGACGGGTCCTTTTGGGGTCGTGCTGACCCGAGACCGGATTCATGATGACGAGCGCGCGCCTGTAGGCCATAGCTGCTCAGCTTAACGCATCCCGGCTCCGGCTGTTCGCTTCGAAGAGCGAATCCACAATACAGAGTCAGCACTCAGAAGGTGTTTTTCCGAGCCCTGTATTCCCACTCCTGACCCTGCCCTTACAGCTCCGCAAGCGCGACCGGCGCGCTGGTCGGCTGCTCGCTGCCGCCCGGAGGCTCCTCGGTGACGCCAAAAAGGCCGCCCGGCGTGACCTCGTGGCCGACGATGAGCAGTTCAGCGCCGTCGGTGACGCCCAAAGACAGCGGCACGCCGTCCACGATCTCCCAGGCCTGGTAGACCTGGTCCTCGGGCGGCGGCCGCTCGAGCGCCATGAAGAGCCGGTCGTCGGGCAGGCGCACGAGCGTGCCGACCCTCTGGCCCTCGTCGTCGAGCAGCGCTTGGGTAACCGCGCCCGGAGCCTCGGTATAGCGCTCGAGCTCGCTCACCAGCGGCGGCGTTTCCGGTCTGAGCGCGGGCAAGCCGAAAAAGACCAGCAGGGCCAAGGCCGCCGCGGCCGCCAAGCCGAGCCACAGGGGCAGCTTGGACCTATCGGTGCGCTTGGGCGCAGCCGCGGGCCGCTCCAGAACCCGCTCGCCCGCGGCCCCTCCCACAGCCTCCCCTGTCTCGGCGCGCACCCGCGCCAGCAGGCCCTCGGTCGCGCCCTTAGGATCGGCCTCGGGCTCGAGTTTCATCACCTCGTCCGCCAGGGCGGCGAGATAGTCGCGCACCTCGGCGGCCGCCTCGGGATGGCTCTCCAGGTAGCGCTCGACCTC
The DNA here is from genome assembly GCA_030858465.1 of Deinococcota bacterium. Lineage (NCBI taxonomy): Bacteria > Thermotogati > Deinococcota > Deinococcota bacterium. The sequence continues at coordinate 1,640 of JALZLY010000375.1, read as the reverse complement.
TCTAGCCTCGGCCGCGTCCAAGATGCCCAGGGCGTAAGCGATCAGCATGTCCTGGTCAACGGTCACCGGCCACCTCCCCGCCACGCGGTTCCCCGCCGTACTGTTCGCCGAGGTGCTCGCGCAGCCGGCCGAGCGCCGTGCGCAGCTTCGTCTTGATGGTGCCCAGTGGCCGCCCCGTGAGCTCGGCGAGTTCCTGGTGCGAGTGGCCCTGATAAAAGGCCAGTTCGATGAGCTCGCGCTCGTCCTGGGCGAGGCTGGCGACGGCCTGCTCGACGTAGACCTTGGTGACCCCGTCGGGCGGCGCCACCGGCGCGTCCCAGCTTTCGAGGGGCACGGTCTCCAGGCGCCCCCCGCGCAGGCGGTTGACCATGAGCCGGTGGGCGATGGTGACCAGCCAGGTCTTGACGCTAGCCTTGGCGGGATCGAAGCGCGCCGCCGCGTTCCAGGCGTTGACGAAGGCGTCCTGCACGGCCTGCTGGCGCTCGTCGGGGTCGCGGAGCATACGCCGGCCCATGGCCAGAAGATAGGGGCAGTAGCGGCGGTGAAGCTCGACGAGCGCCAACTCGTTGCGCGCCGCCATAAGCGCGACCAGGCGCTCATCGGTCTCGTTTGTCACGCCGTTGTCCCTGGGGACTCTGTACTTCGCCGCATCATCAAGGGCCGCATCATCAAGAGGTGTCCTCGTCAGAAGCCTAACAAAAAGAACCGCGCTTCACAAGGCGCCCGTTAAACAAGGCGCCCGTTAAACATCACGCGTCGCTGGCGGTGCCGAGAAAGGCCCGCTCGAGCCCCTTGCGGTGGTGAGCGTTGTGAAAGCTCATCGCCTGCACCCAAGCCTGCGCGCTCAGATCGCCGAAAAAAGGGTGAAAAAAGCGCCGCTCGGTCCAGTCACGAGTACTCGCCACTTCCGCCAGGAAGCGCGCCGTCGACACCTGCCACGCCGCCGTCAGTTCCGCGAATGGCCGCGGCTCGCCCGGCTTCAGCTGGATGGGCGCCTGCGGCTTGCCGTTTGCGAGCTCGCCCGGCCGGCGCGCCACCTCGGGCAGCGGCGCCTGGCGGTTCAAGAGGTGGAGGATCTTGCTGGTCGCGTCGTTGACTTTGATGACGTGCTCGACCACTTGCGCGGGGCACCAGGCGTCCGCCGCGGGCCGGGCGGTCCAGTGCGGTTTCAACAGGGGCAGGAGCGCGGTGAAGGCCTCGAGCTCCTGCTCGAGCCTAGCGGCCGCGTCCTCGGGGCCGGCGCCGAAGCGCATGAGCAGGCGGGGGTCGAAGGGAGCCGACATGGTCTCCATTGTAACCCCGGTGCTCCCCGGGGGCCCTCGAGCTCGGTACAACGTTTGACTGCGCCCGGCCCTAGGCTGGGCTAGGGTTAAGGCCGTTGGAGGTAATACCGTGAGACCCGTCCTCTTCCTGATCGTCCTCGCCGCCTTCGCCTCGGCTCAGGACAACCGCACGCTGGCCGGTTTGGAGATCGATCCGGCGAGGGCCGCGATCCCCCTGGAGCGCATCCTGAGCGGCGGACTGGCTCGACCCGCAGGAGCCGGTGATCGCCCTCGAGCTGAACGGCGAGAGCAGGGCCTATCCCCTGCAGATCCTCACCTGGCACGAGATCGCCAACGACAGCCTGGCCGGCGTGCCCG
>JALZLY010000374.1 GCA_030858465.1 Deinococcota bacterium | reverse complement strand
AAGCGGCCCTGGCGACCTGCTGGCCGATGCCCTACCTGAGCGAGCACGAGCGCGAACGCTGGCAGCGCGCCCGCGACGAGCACATCGAGCCCCTGCGGCGGGCCTCGCCCTGGCCGCTCATGTACCCCTCGCCCCTGCCACCGGAGGCGCAACAGACCACCTGGATTACCGACCTGGGCCTCGACTTCATGCGGCGCCACCTAGACGAGCACCCCGAGAAGCCCTTCCTCTGCCACCTCTCCTACGTCGACCCGCACGACCCCTACGACCCGCCCGAGCCCTATGCCGGCATGTTCCCTCCCGAGAGCATGCCCGAGCCGCTGCCCGCGCGCTGGTTGGAGCGCGCTCCCGAGGCCCTCCTCAAGAAGCGGCGCTTCGCGGGCTTCGAGCGCATCGCCGACGATAGGGAGGCGCTCAGGCAACTTCAAGCCTATTATCACGGCTCCCTGCGCTTTATCGACGACCAGCTCGCTCGGCTCGAGCGCTTCTTGGACGAGCGCGGGCTGCGCGAGAACACCATTGTCGTCTTCACCAGCGACCACGGCGAGATGCTCGGCGACCACGGGCTCATCACCAAGGGCGTCGCCCACTACGATAAGGGTGTCCGCTGCCCGCTCATCGTGAGCGGTCCCCTGCTCGCGCCGGGGCAGGTGAACGACCGTCTGCTCTGTTCGCTCGATTTCTTCCCGACCTTTTGCGACTGGGCCGGGCTCGAGCGCAGACCCCTGCTCGAGGGTAAGTCCTTTGCCGCGGCCTGCCGCGGCGACGAGAGTGAGGGCTGGGATAGCGTCACCGTGGAGTCCGACCACTGCCCGGACGTCCATCCTTCGGTCCGCAGCGTCCTTACAGAAGACGGCTGGCGCCTCACGGTCTTCGACGAAGACGGCGGCTACGGCGAGATGTTCGACCTGAGCAGCGACCCGCTCGAGGCGCGCAACCTCTATTTCGACCCCGCCTGGGTGGACAAGAAAGTAGCGCTGCTCGAGCGTCACGCCAGGGCTTATACGCGCGCGGCGCAGGTCCAGCAACAGCGGAATCTGCCCATCAAGGACGGTCTGCCTCACCGTGTGTTCCAAGGTTTCAGTCTGATCGACGATGTGCTTGTTACTAACGCCGCGAAAAGCTGTCGGTCATGAGGGCGTCTTGCAGGACCGGCAGCATGTCGAGCGCCTTGCCGGTGCCCAAGGCCACGCACTCGGTGGCGTTCTCGGCGACGGCCACGGGGATGCCGGTGTGCTGCCTCAAGAGCTCGTCGAAGTTGCGCAGGAGCGAGCCGCCGCCCGTCATGATGATGCCACGGTCGATGATGTCCGAGACGAGCTCGGGCGGGGCGAGCTCCAGGACGCGCCGCACCCCGTCGGCGATCTTCTGCAGGGGCTCCTTCAGGGCCTCGGTCACGTCTTCGGTGGTGACGCGAATGGTCTTGGGCAGGCCGTTGATGAGGTCGCGGCCGCGCACCTCTATGTCGCGCACGTCATCGGGCTTGGAGATGATCGCCGCGCCGACTTTCACCTTGATCTCTTCGGCGGTGCGGTCGCCGATCAGCAGGTTCTCGTTGTGGCGGGTGTGGCGGATGATGGCCTCGTCGAACTCGTTGCCGGCGATGCGCAAGGACTCCGACACGACGAGGCCGCCTAATGAAATGACCGAGATGTCGGTGGTGCCCCCGCCGATATCGACGATCATCGAGCCCGTCGGCTCGGCGATGTTGACGCCCGCGCCGATGGCCGCGGCCAGCGTCTCCTCGATCAAAAAGGCCTTGCGCGCGCCCACCTCGCGGACGGCCTGCAAGACCGCGCGCCGCTCGACTTCGGTGACGCCCGAGGGCACGCTCACCATGACGTGGGGCTTGAAAAACCTGCTCGGGCCGGTCAGGACCTTGTTGACAAAGGCCTTGAGCATCTTTTCGGTCATGTCGTAGTCGGCGATGACGCCGTCGCGCATGGGCCTCACCGCGATGACGTTGCCGGGGGTGCGGCCGAGCATCCTATAGGCCTCGTCGCCGACCGCTTTTACTTCACGGGTGTCGCGCACGATGGCGATCACCGAAGGTTCGCGGAGCATGATGCCCTTGCCCTTGACGAAGATGAGCACCGTCGCGGTTCCGAGGTCCACGCCGATTTCCTGCCAGGGTTTCATCGTCCTCCACGTCTGCAAAACACGCATCTCCTCAACACTCGCGACTCGAGCAGCCTTTTGCTGCGCCCTTCGCCCGTCTAGCGGCTCGGGTTGATGGTGCAGTATACCCTGTTGAAGATGTCCTCCAAGTGCCGGCTCCGCTCGAGCCCCGTGCGGGCGAGCTCAAGACCGGCCCGTGCGTCAGCCACGGGCGCGCTCCAAGGGCGCCACGGCTCGAGGCTCCTTCTTCAGTAGACCCTCTTCAGTAGACCCTCTTCAGTAGACCCTTTCAGTAGACCCTGGCGCCGGGAGGCACGGTGCGCTCCACGGCCAGCAGCACCACCCGGCCCGCGTCGTCGCCCGCGCCCATCACCAGGACCTCGGAAGGGAAACCCGCGATGGTCCGCGTGCCCAGGTTGACGGCGGCTACGACTAGGCGACCGACGAGGTCTTCGGGCGCGTAGAGGTCGGTGAGCTGGGCGCTCGAGGTCTTCTCGCCGAGTTCGCCGAAGTCGAGCCAGAGCTTGAAGGCGGGTTTGCGGGCGCGCTCGTTGACTTCGGCGCGGAGGACGCGGCCGACGCGCAGGTCGAGGGTTTGAAAGGCGTCGTAAGGGGTCATCCGGCCATCTTACCGTCCGTCAGCGCGAGCGCAGGAAAGCTGCCCGCCAGGGCACCTCGCTGTCGATCACGAGCTCGAGGCCGACCTCGCTCGAATAGACACAGGTCACCCCCGTGGAGGGGCGTAGACGAGTTCCCCGGCCCCGTTACCGACAGCCAAGGTTACACAGGTTGCAAAGGTTCAGCGAGGTCGGCGGCCGCTAACGCAGGGTCTCGCGATGCCCCAGTTCCCGAGCCCCTGTGCAGAGCCCCGCGACCGTCCTCTGGGCTTCGGCATACTCGCGAATGCGCGTGCGGCAGGTGTCGCCCTCGGCTTCCGTTCCGGTAAGCAGGTAGATGAAGTCCTGATCGCCGTCCTCCTCGGTGTTGGGAGCAAGGGCGGCGTCCCCACCATATCGCTCGGCGACCTGCGTGAAGC
>JALZLY010000373.1 GCA_030858465.1 Deinococcota bacterium | reverse complement strand
AATGGCCAAGAGGATTCCGCTCGAGGAGCTGGCGAGCCTGCCAAAGTTCGCCTTCGTCACGCCGTCGTACAGCCGCGACAGGGTCGCCTTTTACTGGGACAAGACCGGCCGCTTCGAACTCTATGTGATGGACCTGAACACCCGCGAGACCCGCCAACTCACCGACGGCCAGGCGCCCAAGGGCCTGCGGGCGGGCTTTTCCTGGACCCGTGACGACGCGGCCATTATTTTCGCCAAGGACAAGGACGGCGACGAGCAAAACAACCTCTACCGGCTCGAGTTGGGGACGGGTGAGCTTACCCAGCTCACCGACGACCCCAAGACACAGGAGTACGCGGGCGAGGTCCACCCCGACAACCGCCGCATCGCGGTGATGAGCAACCGCGCGGGCCAGATGAACGTCTTTACGTTGGACATGGAGACGCTCGAGTGGCGGACCCTGACTAGCTTCGCGGCACCCGCCTTTGCCGGCAAGTGGAGCAAGGACGGCGCGTGGCTGGCTTTCACTAGCAACGAGACGGACGACCTCACCAACCAGGACGGCTACCTCGTTTCTCACGATGGCGCCGAGGTCAACAAGGTCCTGAGCGTCAAGAAGGGGTCGCAAGACAGCCTGAGCGACTGGCACCCGGACGGCCGCCGTCTGGCGGTGACCTCGGACGCGAGCGGCAGCCACCGCCCCGGCATCTTGGACCTGGAGACGGGCGACGTGCGCTGGCTCGGACAGGGGGGCGTCGAGGCTTACGCGGCGGAGTTTTCCCCGGACGGCCGCTGGCTGCTCACCGTCCGCAACCAGGATGCACAGGTGACCCCCGTTCTCTATGAAGTGGAGACGGGCGCGGAGCGGGAATTGAAGCTGCCCGAGGGCTTCGTCGCCGCCGCGGACTTCGTCTTGGACGGCAAGCTCGTACTGCTCCACGCCTCGCCGACGCGCCGCGGCGAGCTCCTGCTCTACGACCTTGACAGCGACGACCTCGAGGTGCTGCTGCCCGCCGACTACGGCTCGATCGACCCGGCGCTCTTCGTCGGTGACGAGTACCTGCGTTATCCCTCCTTTGACGGCCAGGAGGTGCCGGCGATGCTCTACAAGCCGAGGGAGATTCCTGCCGGGGAGAAGTTGCCCGCGCTCGTCATCGTCCACGGCGGGCCAACCTACCAGTGGTTTCGCTCCTTCGACCCCTACGCCCAGTTCTTGAGCGACCGCGGCTTCGTCGTCTTGCTGCCCAACGTCCGCGGCTCGACGGGCTACGGTGTAGCGTGGCGCGACGCCAACTTGAAGGACTGGGGCGGAGGGGACTTGGAGGACGTGGCGGCGGGCGCAGACTACCTCAAGACGCTGCCTTACGTCGACGAGACGCGCATCGGCGTCTTCGGCGGTTCCTTTGGCGGCTTCATGGCCTTTCTGGCGGTGGTGAAAAAGCCCGACCTCTTCAAGGTGGGCGTACCCTGGATCGGCATCACCGACCTGCACACGCTCTATGAGGAGGACATGGAGCACTTCAGGTACTACTTCCGCCAGCAGATGGGCGACCCTGAAAAGGACTACGCGCTGTGGCGTGACCGCAGCGCCATCGAGCACGCCGACAAGCTGAGGGCCAAGCTGCTCATCCTCCACGGCAGCAACGACCCGCGCTGCCCGGTCACGCAGGCGCGCATCTTTCGGGACAAGATCGTCGCCTTGGGCAAGAGGGAAGGCACCGGCCCCGAGGACGACTTCGAGTACCACGAGTTTGGCGACGAAGGCCACGGCCCCTCGGGCGACATCCAGGGGACGATCCGCACCTACAGGCTGCTGGCGGACTTTTTGGAGCGGCGGCTTTAGGCGGCTCTAGCGGAGGAAAAACCCTTCGCCCACCGGATCCTCCGGCTCGACCACCCATTGGCAGAAGCCGGTGATGTGCGCCCGGCCACTCACCGCGGGGACGATGGCGGGTAGGTCGCCGACGGTCGTCTCCCTAAGGGCTTTGCCGGTGAAGCGCGTGCCGATGATGCTCTCGTTGACGAGCGTCTGGCCCAGGCTCAGCCTGCCCCTGGCGTAGAGTTGCGCCACCCTCCCGGCGGTGCCGGTGCCCGTCGGCGAGCGGTCCACCTCGCGGTCGGCGAAGACGCAGACGTTGCGCTGATCCGCCCCCTCCGAGGAGGGAGGCCCGTCGATGATGGTGCCGTAGAGGCCGCGCAGTTCGGGCTCGAGTGGGTGGACGATCTCGAGCGCCTCTTCCACCGCGTGCTTGACCTCGTCGCCGAGCCCAATCAGCGCGCGGTAACGCTCCGGTCTGACCTCGAGCCCCGCCTGGGCGCCGCTCAGATAGGCGTAGAAGGCGCCGCCGAAGGCGATGTCGACCGTCAATCTGCCGAAACTCGGCGTGCTTATCTCGAGGTCGGCCCGGTAGAGAAAGGAGGGAACGTTGACGAAGCGCACCTCGCCCACGCGTTTGCCGTCCCACTCCACGAAGGCCTCGATAAAGCCCGCGGGCGAGTCGATGCCCACACGGGTTTCGGGCGCTCTGGCCCCCACCATGCCCGTCGCCACCGCCACCGCGCTGAGCGCGATGATACCGTGGCCGCACATCGAGCTGTAGCCCTCGTTGTGCATGAAAAGGACGCCCAGGTCGGCCTCCTCCGTCACGGGTGGGGTGAGGTAGCAGCCGTACATGTCGGCGTGGCCGCGCGGCTCGAGCATGAGCGACCTGCGGACGAAGTCGAGGTTGTCCCCCACCCAGCGGCGCTTCTCGAGCATGGTCGCGCCGGGAATCAGGGGAATCCCGGCGGTGACGATGCGCAGGGGCTCGCCGGCGCTGTGCGCGTCGATGGTGGTGTAGAGGCGGCTAAAGTCCATCGTGGTTTACGCGGCTAGAACTGCCGGCTCCACTCCCTGGGCCAGCGCTCGACCACCACCTTGGTCTCGGTGTAGAACTCGACACCGTGCCGGCCTTGCGCGTGCAGATCGCCAAAAAAGCTCTCGCCCCAGCCGCTGAAGGGAAAAAAGGCCATCGGCGCGGCCACGCCCAGGTTGATGCCGATGTTGCCCGCTCTGGCCTCGTAGCGAAACTGCCGGGCGGCGTAGCCCGAACTCGTGAAGAGGCAGGCCTGGTTGCCGAACTTGCTCTCGTTGACGATGCGGATGGCGTCCTCTACGTTGCTCGCGTGCATCATGCTGAGGACCGGACCGAAGATCTCGGTGCCGGCGATCTCGCCCTGCGGATTGACCCCGTCCAGGATGGTCGGGTGGAGAAAGTGGCCGTCTTCGTAGCCCTTCACGTGCTTGCCCCTGCCGTCCACCACGGGTTTGGCGCCTTCGCTTTCGCCCTTGGCGATGAGGCCTTCGATGCGCGCCTTGCTCTCGGCGCTGATGACCGGCCCCATCTCGACACCGTCGCCAAGGCCGTAGCCCACCCGGCGGTTTTCGGCGATAGTGGCGATGTGCTCGGTGAAGCTGCCTTTGGCCTCGCCCACGGTGATCGCCACCGAGGTGGCCAGGCAGCGCTGACCCGCGCAGCCAAAGGCCGAGTCGGCTAAGATCTTGGCGGCCATGTCCATGTCGGCGTCGGGCAGGATAACGGCGGCGTTCTTGGCGCCGCCCTGGCACTGGGCGCGTTTGCCGTTGGCGCTGGCGCGGGAGTAGATGGTCTTGGCGACCGGCGTCGAGCCGACGAAGGAAATCGCGCGGATCCGCGGGTGGTCGAGCAGTGCGTCCACCGTCTCCTTGCCGCCGTTGACGAGTTGCAGGACGCCGGGCGGCACGCCCAACTGCTCGATGAGCGCAAAGAGCTTCTGGCTGGTCATCGGCACCCGCTCGCTGGGCTTCAAGATAAAGCAGTTGCCGGTGGCAAAGGCGTAGGGCATGAACCACAGCGGGATCATGGCGGGGAAGTTGAAGGGGGTGATCGCCGCCACCACGCCCAAGGGCTGGCGGAACATGTGCTCGTCGATGCCGGAGGCGATGTCCTCGTTGTTGTAGCCCTGCATCAGGCTCGGCATGCCGCAGGCGCACTCGACGTTCTCGATGCCGCGACGCAGTTCGCCGACGCTCTCGGCGTAGGTCTTGCCGCACTCGAGGGTGATGGCGCGGGCTAAGGTGTCCAGGTTTTCCTCCAAGAGCGCCTTGAACCCAAACAGGTACTGGATGCGGTCGGTGACGGGGGTGCGGCGCCAGCCCTCGAAGGCTTCACTCGCTGCCCCAACGGCCCTGTCCACTTCCTCACCGGGGGTCAGGGGAACCTTGGTGAGCAGCTGGGCGGTGGCGGGGTTGCGCACGTCCGCGTAATGGGCTGTGCTCGAGCCCTGCCACTTGCCCCCGACAAAGTTATGTAGCGTGTCTTCCACGAGACCTCCTCACGCTTGTCGCGTGCTCCAGCTATGGACGGCGGTGCCTAATGGCGAGGGTCTATACCGACGCCCTATGGAGTTTACCTGTACAGGTAGTTGGGCAGCCACAGGGCGATCTGCGGGAAGATGTAGAAGATCACCATGGTGACGATGACGAGTCCCAGAAAGGGAATGATGCCGCTGAAGATGTCGATGAGCTGGATCGACGGCGGCGCGATGCCCTTTAAGTAAAAGGCCGACATCGCCATCGGCGGGGTCAGGAACGAGGTCTGGATGTTGAGGGCGACCAGGACCCCGAACAGCAGCGGGTCGACGCCGAAGTGGGGCAGGAGCGGCAGGAAGATGGGCACGAAGATGATGATGATCTCGGTCCACTCGAGCGGCCAGCCCAGGAGAAAGATGATGAGCTGCGCCAGGAGCATGAACTGGATCGGCGACATGTTGAGCCCGGTCAGCCACTCGGCGATGAGGTGGTGGCCGCCCAGCAGCGAGAACACCGAGGAGAAAGCCCAGGAACCGACGAAGAGCCAACAGACCATGGCGGTGGTGCGCGCGGTCAGGAAGACCGCCTCCTTGAGGCGCCCGAAGGTGAGGCCGCGGTAGAGGATGGCCAAGAGCAGACCGCCAAAGGCGCCGATGCCCGCCGCCTCGTGGGGCGTCGCCAGACCGAAGAGGATGGTGCCGAGCACCGACAGGATCAAAATGGCCAGCGGGAAGAACGAGGTCAAGAGGCCGATGAAGACCTCTCGGAAGGGCACGTTCATCTGCTCTTCGGTCGGCCGTGGTGCGAGGCTGGGGTTCAGGAGCGCCCGGATGATCACGTAGATGATGTACATGCCTGCCAGGATAAAACCCGGAAAGAGGGCGGCGGCGTAGAGCCTCACCACCGAGACGCCGGCCATGGCGCCGTAGAGGATGAGCATGATGCTGGGCGGAATCAGGATGCCCAGGCAGCCGCCCGCGCAGATCACCCCGCTCGCCAGCCTCTTGTCGTAGCCGGCCTTGAGCATGGCCGGCAGGGCCAGGACGCCCATCAGGGTGACCACCGCGCCGACGATGCCCGTGGCGGTGGCGAAGAGCGCGCAAGTCACCAAGGAGGCCACCGCCAGCGAGGCGGGCAGGTTGCGGGCGGCGAGCTGCAGGCTCGAGAACAGCTTGTCCAAAACGTTGGCGCGCTCGACGATATAGCCCATGAACAAAAAGAGCGGCACCGCGATCAAGACGTCGTTGGCCATGACGCCGTAGGCGCGCTGCACCAGCAGCGAGAAGATGGCGTTGCCGATGGCGTGGTAGCCAAAGGCTACCGCCAGCGCCGTCAGGGTAAAGGCGATAGGAAAGCCCAGCAAGATAATCAGGATGAAGATGCCCAGCATCAGGATGCCGATTTGAGGGTCGGTCATTTCGTCATTCCTTCGTTGCGTTCATAGTCGGGCAGGGCCCCCTTCTCGCGCAGCTCCTTGATCAGGGCGGTGTCGATCTCCTCGACGTCGCG
>JALZLY010000372.1 GCA_030858465.1 Deinococcota bacterium | reverse complement strand
GTGGTGGCGGTGTATTTTTATGCTCGAGTGGTGGTCTATATGTACTTCCGCGAGCCCGAGTACGAGCCCATGAGGCACCAGGGCCGCGCCACCGGCGCCGCCATCGCCCTCGGCGCCGTCGGCACGGTGCTCTTGGGCATCCTGCCCGGCTGGTGGTACGGGCTCCTCAGGGTCGGGCAGCAGTTTTTGGCAGGGACGTAGCTTTTTGGCAGGGACGTAATAAAAAGCCGAGGAGGGGGCTGCCCCTCCTCGCTGTCTCGAACCTCTGTCGGGCGTCAGTCGCCGTCGACCGTAAAGGTCTGCATCATGCCGTGGAGAAAGTGCGGCCTGCCGTCGCCGTCCTCGCCGTGGTCGGGTAAGAAGCATGTGGCGAGGTAGGTGCCGGGCGTGAGGTCGAACGAGGCGAAGTTGCTGATGCCGGGGCTCAGGATGTTGACGTGGCCGACCTGTTCGGTGGGGTCCTCGCCCTCGAAGCTCTCGGCGTAGGCCATCACGTCGTCCATCGTGAAACCCTCTCTGATGCGCACGAGGACGAGGTGGTGGAGTTGCTCGCCGCTGTTGACGACTTCCCAGAGCTGCTCGCCGACAGGCATGGCGGCGGGAAAGGCGAAGGCGAATTCCACCATCTGCACGGTGACGTCGGCCTCGGGCGCCTCGGCGGCGTCGTCAGAGGTCACCTCGAGGTCAATCGTCGCGTAGCTTGAAGGCGGTGGGGGACCCATGTCCTCGCTCGCCTCGTCCTCTCCCTCGTCGCCGGTGTCCTCGTCGCCGGTGTCCTCTTCGATCATCGCGTCATCGGCTTGTTCTTCGCCGTTCGCACGGTAGCTCGCCACCACCGCGTAGCGCCCTTCGGGCAGCGTGATGCCGACGCTGCCACGCTCGCCGCCTTCGGTATCCGGGCCACCGTAGAGCTCGGCCACGGTCAGGGCTTCGTTGATGGCCTCGACCGGGTCGCCTCCCATGAAGGCCTCGTCAATCGCCTGGAAATGCGCGACGATGTCCTCGGTCGTTGCGCCGTCCAAGAGCCGGACGACTATGATATCGACAGAGCTCTCACCGTCGTTTTGCAGCGTGACGAGGTGATAGCCCGCGGGCAGCGACTCGGGGCCCTCGAGCGCCTCGCCGTCAAAGGTGTAGGTCGCCTCGTTAGCCGCGCTGTGGTCGTGCTGGGCGGCGGCAAAGGAAAGCGTGAGGGCGACAAGTGCCATGACCATTCTGGTGACTCTATACATACTTTTTCTCCTTGATGATTTGTCTCTCCGTTGAGACAAAGGGAGTATAGAGGAGAGTGGATGACTGGGCGCTAGGCGGGCGCTGGAGCAGACGCGGCCTCGCGCGGATAGCCGATGAGGTAGACGACCGGCAGCGGGTTCCTTCACAGCATGGTAGGGCTGGCCCGTCTCGCTGGCGAGGTGCAAGTAGTCGGTGACCGCGTCGCCGCTCGCGGCCCGGGGCTCCACTTGTGAGTATCCGCGCGTTTTCAGGCACGGCCAAGCATCGTCTCTTCCGGAGCCGGCGTGACGTGCCGCCCGCCCCTCAACAGAGCAACACCCAACCACGCCGACCACACGATCATCACCAAGAGACCAGCGAGCCACAGGCCCGGTACGAGAAGGTCGCCCACGAACACGATTCCGGCCAGGGCACCGAGGTAGGAGAGCGCCCGGGGGAACAGTCCGGCCCGCGCGCCCAACAGGGAGGCGATGAACGCGAACGCGCCAAACAGCACCGTACTTGTCACGATCTGCCGGTCGGTGACGCTCTGGTTGATCACGTACATGGCGATAGCAGCCGCCTGATCCTGCGCGTGGAGCTCGGGAAGCGCCCGAGCGGTCGTAATCGGCCCGAAGCCGGCCAACAGAAACAGAGCGCCGGCGATGACGCCGGTGGTCGTCGCGATGCGCATCGCGAACGGAGCGGTCGTGCGCAAGTGTCCGTGCAGCGCGAGCGCGAGGACGATGAGGCTCGAGCCGACGATCAGGGAGAGCAGACCGAAACTGGCGTAGACGTTCGGATGGGCGACGACTTCGGCGACCTGGACATCCAGAGGGGAGCCGGTCGGGTCCTGCGCCCCGAGAGCCATTCCGATGACCCTCGGCACGATGAGGTAGAAGGGCAACGCCGCGATGGCGAACGCTGCAAAGGCTGCGATCCGTCGGTTGTCTTCCGCTGCGCGAGTGTCTCTTGCGACCACAGCTTGTACTTCCTTTCAATGGATAGTAGCGAATTGATTGACCATTCAGCACTTAACTCAAACATATAAAGCTGAATGCTGTTGAAGTGCAAGGTTAATCTGGAGGTGCTTAGTTGCCTGTCACCGTAAAGGCCTGGTGCATGCCGAGCGCGATGTGCGGCTCGCCGCTTCCCTCTTCGCCGTGATCGGGGATGAAGCAGAGCGCCAGGTAGTCGCCGGGCTCCAAGTCGAGCGTGGCGTAGACGGTGCCGTCGGGACTGATCATGTCGACGTAGTCAACTTCGTCGGCAGGGGGCTCGCCCTCAAAGGTTTCCATGAAGGCGAGCACGTCTTGAACGGTCGCGCCCTCGTGAAGCCTCATGATGATAAGGTGGTGGGCTTGGTCGCTCGGGTTGCGAACTTCCCAAAGGAGTGGGCCGCTCTGAATTTGGGCGGGCATGGCGAAGGCGAAGTTGACCATATCGACCTGCACGTCGGCCTCGGGCGCGGAGGGCGCATCGGTACTGGCGATGACCTCGAACTCGAGGATGGTCGGCGCCGTGGCACCTTCGGGCGCGGTCGCGTCGCCTTCTGCCGTTTCGGCTTCTGCGCTCTCGGCGTCTTCCTCGACGTCTTCAGCCTGGTCTTCACCGGCCTCGGCACCTTCTTCTGCCGGACCCTCGCCCTCGGGGCCGCCGCGGAGTTCGCCGTAGAGAATGTAGCGGCCGGGCCTAAGGACCACGCCGATGCTGTCACCGTCCGCGTCGACCGAGGACAGCAGCTCGACGATCGTCACGAGGTTGCGAAACGCGGCGACGAAGTCGCCTCCTTCCACAAAGGCCTGGTCGATGGCGGTCCCGGCAGCAGCGACATCCTCGGCGCTGACTCCCTCTTGAAGTCGGCCGATGGTGATGGCGTAGGTAAGACCCGTCTCGTTTTGCAGCGTGAAGACGATGTAGCCCTCGTCCAGCGTGTCGGGTGCTTCAAAACCTTCCTCGGTGACGGTGAGCGTGACCTCGTTGCTTTGCGCGCCGTGGTCGTGCTGGGCGCCGGCAAAGGGCAGCGCGAGCAGGGCAAGAAGTGCTATGACCATACCTCTAGTGACTCTGTTGGTGAATCTGTTCATCCTTTTCTCCTCCGTGTGATGTGCGTCTCCGTTTGAGACATGGGAAATATAGAGGAGAGTGGATGACTGGAGGATGACTGGCTCGAGGTCTTGAGACGCTCTAAAAGATCAGCCCTATGGTAATATGGTTTTATGGCTAAACCGGAGCGACAGAAGGTAACGCTGACGCTCCCCACCGAAGTGGTGCGGGGCTATCGCCTCGAGGCCGCCCGGCGCGGTGTGCACGACCAGACCGTGGTCGAGGAGGCGCTCAGGGAGCACCTTGGCATCGACGCCTTGGAAAGGCTGCGGGCCGCCTTTGCCCACCTGCGCCTCGAGCCGGAAGAGGCCGAGCGCCTGGCGGTGGAAGAGGTTCGCGCGGCGAGGCGCGAGGGGGCTGCCGGTGGCGCTGAGTCTCCGTGAGAGTCGTGCTGGATACGAGCGTGTTCATTGCGGCGGCGCTGTCGGCCCGGGGCGGCTCGTCACGGCTCATCCGGCTCTGGCTCGAGGAGGCGCGCCTTACGGTGGTCCTCTCGCCTCGCCTGATAGCCGAGGTTCAGGCGGTGCTTTTGCGCCCGAAGCTTGACGGCCGCATCCAGCCGGATGAGCTAAGCCGCCTCCTGGCTGCTTTGGCTCGGCGCGGAGAGGTCTGGCCGGATAAGGCTGCTCCGCCGCCGCTAAGCCGCGACCCGGACGACGATTATCTGCTGGGGTTAGCGCTCGAGGCGCGCGTTGACGCGCTCGTTTCGCTCGACCGTGACCTTCTGGACTTAGGCTATCTACAGGGCCGTCTAGAGAACGGAACACGGCGTCTGCCGGTGTTGACGCCGGGGGCGCTTCTGGCCCTTTTACGGCAGGCGGGTCTTCTCGAGGATTGAAGGCCGAACGCTCTAGCGGCCTTGGCTAGCTGCTATCACTTGAGCAAGCGAACAAAGCCAGTGGAACGTTTAGCACCAAACTGCGTCCCATGCGCCATGACCTCCCATGCCGGGCCTTGCTTTACCCGACTATACACGCGCTTAGCGCTTTTTGCCGCCACCCTCACGATGTCACGATGATCGGCGCCAAGAGCGCATCCGTTGGGAGTCAAAAGCCATGCTCACCGTGCGGCGCTACGTGGAAAGCTCGAGACCGGTGCGCACCGCGGCCTCCAAAATTGCGCGGTTGATGGGATTGCGCGTCAGGAAGCTCTCGCGATGCTCGAGGGGGCAGTGGTGGTTGGCGATGTTCATGATCCAAGCTAGGCAAGCCTCGAGCGCTGCCTGGGCGCTGGCGTCGCCGAGCGCCGCCAGCGTGCGGTAGCGCGTCAGGTAGAGTTCGCCCAGATAGAACTCGCTGGGCTGATACCGCGTTTGCAGCGCCGCGACCTCAGCCAAGTGCGCGAGCGCGGCGCGGGCGTCGCCGAGCGCCAGCGAGAGCTGCGCGCAGCGCGTCTCGGCGACGATGCGAAGACCGCCGAGTTCGCTCGCTTCGAGTCGTGTTCGCGCCTCCTGCGCCCGCGCCAGTCCCAACTCGGGCGCGAGAAGCAGCGCCTCGGTGAGCAAATAGCGCACGCGCAAGGTAGTTCGGTCGGCCGTTTGCAAGTATTGGTGAGCGGTCTCGAGCGCGGCGCTCGGGTCGCCGCCCGTCTGTGCGAGCAACTCGGCGCGCGTGAGCCAGATGCCGACCCGGTGCGAGCCGGGCAGCTCGTCGCGCGCTGCGGCTGCGTCCAGCAATTCGCCCGCGCGCGCGGGCTGACCAAGCTCGAGGTAGATGCGCGCGAGGTGGCGTTCCATCGCGCCGACCGCGTAGCTGGCGTAGTGTTCAGCGAGCGAGCGTGCGGTCATCAGGGTGTCGAGCGCCTCGCAGTAGCGCGCCAAGTCGGCCTGACAGGCACCGAG
The DNA here is from genome assembly GCA_030858465.1 of Deinococcota bacterium. Lineage (NCBI taxonomy): Bacteria > Thermotogati > Deinococcota > Deinococcota bacterium. Next base: position 1,941 of record JALZLY010000372.1, on the reverse strand, counting down.
GAGGCTCAGCGAGAAAAACCTCACGCCCTCGGCGCCCTGCAAGCGCTCGCACAACTCGAGTGAGGTCGACAAGGTCTCGAGCGAGGCGTGGACGAGGCCTTGCTCCACCTGGCTGATCGAGAGGTTGTTGAGCGCGGAGACGCGGAGCGCGCCGTGCTTGGGGTCGTGCACCAGATCGGCGGCGCGCCGGTGGTGCGCGGCGGCTTCTCGGTGCTTCTCGAGATGATCGAGCACCACGCCGATGTTCGACAAGGTGGCGGCGAGATCCTGCGGTTTGTTTGGGTGATTGCTGAGTTCCAAGGTGCGCTCGAACACCGCCAGCGCCTCGTGCAAACGCGAGCGGAGAAAGAGGGCGGTGCCGAGTTCGTTGAGCAGATCTCTCCTCAGTTGCGGCTCGCCGTCCTCGCCGATGAGCGCGAGCCCGCGCCGGGCCGCGCGTTCGGCTTCCTCGCTTTGGCCGAGCTTGCCGTGGTGCATGGCCCGCAGGTAAAGCGCCCGCGCGCGCGCCAGCGGCGTGGTGGCGAGCGCCTCCAGACGCTCGAGCGTGCGTTCCATGCGCGCGCCGAGGTCGGCGTCGATGAGCAGGCGCGCGAGCTCGAGCAGCGCGCTAAAGGCCTGCTCGCGGTCGCCTTGAGCCTGGTAGATGTCGGCGACGCGCTCTAAAAAGTTGGCGGCTTCGGCAAACTGATAGGTCGCCTGCGCGGCCTCGGCGGCCTTTAGCAACAAGGGGGAGGCGCGCGCAGCCTCGCCCGCGTCCAAAAAGTGCTGGGCGACGCGCGCTGGGTTGGCGCCCTGCGCTTCCAGATAGCGCGCGCAGCGCCGGTGGAGGAGCGTCTTGACGGGCGCGGGAATCGCCGCCAGGCTCGCTTCGAAGAGCAGATCGTGGCTGAACCAGCCGCCCGAAAAGATCTGCGCGCGCGCCAGCTCCTCGCAGGGCGCGGCGAGCGCGAAGGCGTCCTCTTCGAGCGCGGCGCTGGCGAGCTCGAGAGAGAAGTCGTCCCTAGCCACCGCCGCCGCCCAAGCGAGGTTTAAGGCGGGCGCGGAGAGGCGGTGCAGGCGCTGCGCCAAGAGCGCGCCGACCTTGCCGGAGGGAGGCAGTTTTTGGGGCAGCTCGCCGCCGAGACGCCCGGACTCGAGCAGGTTCTTCACCGTCTCCACGATAAAGAGCGGGTTGCCGCCGGTGTAGCGGTGGAGGCTCTCGCCGAGCGCTTCGGTCTGGGCGGCGTCCAAGGGGTCGAGCTCGAGGCTTTTCACGAGTTCACGTACCGCCCCCGGAGCGAGCGGCTCGAGTTCGATGTGGACGGCGAGCCCCTGCGCGACCGTCCCCTCGAGGTGCCGCAGGTAGGGCTCGGGCATCTCGCCCGTGCGAAAGCAGGCGAGGGTGCGCGCCTCCTGGGCCGTTATGCCCTCGGCCACCACGCGAAGGGTCGCTCTGGAAGCCGCGTCGAAGGAGGCGGGGTCGTAGAACTGCAGATCGTCGGCGACGACGGAGGCGACGTTGGCCATGATGAGCCGTTCGGCCCTGTACATCGCCTCATGGAACCTGAGCTGGTCCTCGGGAGAGGTGATCGGCGGGGGCGACAGGTCGAAGAGGTCCGGCAGCAAGCGCGCTAGCTCGAGCGCCAGCCAGGGCTCGAGGCTGAGCTCGGCGAAGGTGCTGAAAAAGCGCCGGAAGCCCCGCGCCAGGCTGAGAAGCGGCACCGCCTCGTCGCCGGGTCGGCCCTCGTTGAGGAGATAGCTGCCCTTGCCGCGGGCAAAGTCCATCATCAGCCGGGTCTTGCCCGAGCCCGGTGGGCCGGAGACGACGATCGTCTGCCCGGCCTGCCAGGCCGCCTCCATCCTCGCCCACTCCCTCTCCCGGCCGACCAGGACCGGAGGGCGCAGGACGCGGAGCGGAATTTGCGGACTTGGCGGTTTCGCTTCGGGTGTGACGGTGGCCTG
>JALZLY010000371.1 GCA_030858465.1 Deinococcota bacterium | reverse complement strand
TTTATGGCTGGGGACGCATCGGCCTCTTCAGCGGGTGTTGGGGAGTGGGCAAGTGCCGAGTGAAGCAGCCGGCGGAGAGTTCGAGGCCGGCGGCGCTCGGCTTCACGCCGATCTGTCGGCCTGCCGGGCCGTTTTCCGTTCACCTAACCCCATATGCATATCGCCCCCGCTGCCGAGGCGTCATAATCGGTGTTATGACAGCACAGCCAAAACTCGCCTTTATCGGCTTAGGAACGATGGGCGCCCCCATGGCGCAGCGGCTCGTAGACGCGGGCTATAACGTAACCGTCCACAACCGCACCCGCGAACGTGAGGAGAAGGTAAGGGGCGCGAAACGCGCTGACAGCCCGCAAGAGGCGGCTCGAGGTTGCGACGTCGTTTTTACGATGGTCAGCGACACCCCGGACGCCGAAGCGGTCATCGTCGGTGAGCAGGGCGCGCTGCACGGGCTGCGGGCGGGGAGCGTCCTGGTCGACATGAGCACCATCAGCCCGGCGGTGACCAAGGAGGTCGCGGAGGCGCTGGCCGCAAAGGGCGCCCACATGCTCGACGCGCCCGTCTCGGGCGGCTCGGAGGGCGCCAAGAACGGCACGCTGTCGATCATGGTGGGCGGCGAGGCGGAGGTTTTGGAGCGGGTTAGACCGGTGCTCGAGGCCCTCGGCAAGACCATCACCCTGGTCGGGCCCATCGGCAGCGGTCAGATCACCAAGGCCATCAACCAGGTGATCATCGCCGGCACCTACGCGGCCGTCGCCGAGGGCGTGGCCCTGGGTCTGGCGGCGGGCATCGACTTAGGGGCGGCGCATAGGGCCGTTTCGGGCGGCGCGGCGGGTTCCTGGGTCCTCGAAAACCGCGCCGACAACATGATCAAGGGCCAGTATCCGCTGGGCTTTCGCACCGTCCTCCACCGCAAGGACCTGGGCATCGCCCTCGCGGCCGGCAAGGACTTAGGCGTGCCCATGCCGGTGGCGGCTTACGTCGAGCAGGTGGAAACCGGGCTGGTGGGACGCGGCTACGGCGACGAGGACGTGAGCAATATCGCTCGCGCGGTGCGGGAGGCGGCGGGACTCGATTAGGGGCTAGGGGTTAGGGAAAAGTCACCTCCTGGGCTCCAGCCCTCAGCCCTGTTTCCGTCCAACCACCCAGACCCGCTCCGCCTCCTCGTCGGCCTCTTCGCCACCCGGATAGCTGAGGATGCGAACGCCCTCAAAGCCCGCCTCGGCGAGCAGCGTGCGGAGTTCGGGCGGGTCGTAGGGGCGCTCGAGATGAACCTCGGTAAACTCGCCCTCAGGCGAGCGGCAGTAGGCCTCGACCTTGGCCAGGCCGCTCGCCTCGTCGAAGGAATGCCGCCACAGGTAGTAGATCTCCCCCACCCAGCCCTCGGCGCGGTCACCTTGCCAGAGTTCGCGCAGGCCTGCGGTGGTGTTCACGTCGAACATGAGGTAGCCGCCGGGCGTCAGGTGCTCGTGGGCGCGCCGCGCCGTTATCAAAAGGGCCTCGAGCGTGAGCAGGTTGTTGAGCGAGTCGAAGATGGACACGACGAGGTCGAAGCGCGTGTCCAGAGCAAAGGTGGTAAAGTCGCCCTGCACGAAGGGGACGGGCGGCAGCTTGTCTTGGGCTACGGCCAGCATCTCCGCCGAGGCGTCGAGGCCGGTCACCTCGTAGCCGCGCATGAAGAAGGGAAAGGTGGAGTTGCCCGTGCCGCAGCCGAGGTCGAGCACGCGCCGGCCCCGCCAGCCCTCGGCCCGCACCGTGTCCAGGACGAAACCCGCCCAGCCGTCGTAGTCCACGTCCTCCATGATGGCGTCGTAGACGCGGGCGAGCGAGGAAAAGGGTCTGGCGGTGAGCACGGCTAAATGTCATCGCCGTACTCGAGCTCGGGGCCGTACGCGAACTCGGGGTCGCGCACAAAGGCTAACTGCGTGGGCGTGAGGTAGCGCAGATAGGCGCGGTCGCCGATTCTGGCCGTAACGAGCGCGTCCGCGAAGGACACGTCGAAAACGCGGTTAGTCCTCAGCGAACGCCACTGCTGACCGGTGTCGAGGAGCCGCACGTAGACGACGTGGATGTCGGATTCTCGGGGCTCGTCGGTGAGCCAGGGACGGCCTACCGGCCGCTCCGGCTGGGGCTTTCTGCGAAACACGGGGAGAGTATAACAAGCCGTCGAGCCTTCGCTCGTTCTTGCAGATCGCTAGAACAACCCGGAGAACGTGCAAGGATGGAGCATGACCGAGACGAACAGCAGGACGAACAGCAGCTTGGCAGGCTACCGGGGCCGGGTGTCCGGCAGCAACGGCAGCGACGGCAGCGACGGTAACGGCAGCGACGACATGTTGTGGTTCGCGACCGAAGCGGATTTGGGCGCGAGCGCCGAGGCGGTGGCCTACGCGCTTAGAGCCTTTATTGCCGGCGACAGCCATCCCACCCTCGAGCAGGGCGGCGAGCGCGAGGAGGTCCAGGTTTTGAACGTCGAGGTGAGCGCGGACCACCACGAGACGGGCGGCGGCCACAAGACCGTGAGCGCCCTCTTGCGCCGCCGGCCGCCGGACGCGAGCTAGGCGTGTCGGGGTTTCTTTATGCCTCCCTCTATTCTCTCTATCCTAAAAGCATGGCAGAGTCAGACACCGGCACCGGCTCGAGGGCCTAGACGGCCAGATCACAACCGCTCGATAATGGTCGCTTCACCCTGACCGACGCCCACGCAGAGGGTGACCAGACCGTAGCGCATCCTTGCCCCCCCCACTGCTCGGCGCTGCATCTCGTGAATGAGGGTGGTCAGCAGACGCGAGCCGGACGAACCCAGAGCGTGGCCGAGCGCGATGGCTCCGCCGTTGACGTTGGTGATGTCCTCACTCAAGTCCAGTTCGCGCATTACCGCGATGGCCTGCGCGGCAAAGGCCTCGTTGACTTCGGCCAGATCGATGTCTTCGGTGGTCAGTTTGGCGCGCTCGAGCGCCTTTCGGGTAGCAGGAACAGGCCCTAAGCCCATCACCCTCGGGTCGACCCCCGCCGCAGCGGACGCCAACCAGCGCGCCAAGGGCTTGACGCCGAGTTCGTCCGCTTTGGCGCGGGCCATCAGGACCAGCGCGGAGGCGCCGTCATTCAGACCGCTCGAGTTCCCCGCGGTGACGGTGCCGCCCGCGCGGAAGACGGGCTTGAGCTTGGAGAGTTGCTCCATGCTGGTGGCGAGTTCATAGCCACTGTCGGTCTTCTGGTAACGCGGGTGCTCGTCGGTATCGACGACTGTATCGACTGCGGGGTCCCCCTTGCGCCGCGGAACGGTCACCGCGACCATCTCGTTGTCGAAGGAGCCCCGGTTGATGGCGTCGACGGCTCGAGCCTGACTCCGCAGGGCGAAGCGATCCTGCTCTTCGCGGGAGATTTTTCCCCCGCTGATCTCACCCGCACAGCTCATCTCGTAGATGTTCTCGGCGGTCTCGCCCATGGCCTCGAGGGGGAACATCGCCGCCAGCTTGGGATTGGGAAAGCGCCAGCCGAGGGTGGTGTCCCAGCCGGTGATGTTGCCCGACGGCCCGAACGCCGCCGGATTCTTGGGCAGCGCGTAGGGAGCGCGGGTCATGCTCTCCACGCCGCCCGCCACGTAGACCTCGCCCTCACCGGAGAGGATGGCTCTGGCCGCCTGATTGACCGCGCTCAAGCCGCTCGCGCAGAGGCGGTTGACCGTCACCCCGGCCACGCTCTGGGGCAAACCCGCCAGCAACAGCCCCATGCGGGCCACGTTGCGGTTGTCCTCGCCCGCCTGATTGGCGCACCCCATATAGACCTCTTCGACGCTCGCCGCGTAGGTGCCGGCGCGTTCTACAGCGGCCTTGATGGCGACCGCGGCGAGATCGTCAGGCCTGACCTCCGACAGCGCGCCCCGGATTTGGCCTACCGGAGTCCGAACCGCACTTACGATAACGACTTCATTCATCATCCGCACCTTCCTATGAAAATGCCAGCCATTTTCATCCACCGTGGTGTTCATCCACCGTGGTGCCGCTGACAAGCGGCATGGGCGATTGCTCCGAGCTAGCCATCGCCGTGACTTGACAATTACCGTGACCGAGCTAATCACGATAGTCTCAATAATGGTAGTCTATGGTACTCGAGCAGGCAATCGGTACCATCTATTTCACCGTCACGATACACTGAGCCTATGTCACTCGTTCCCAGCGAAGACCGCGGCGCGGTGCGGGTCTTGCGCCTCAACCGCCCCGAGGTCCGCAACGCGCTGAGCGCCGACCTGCAAGAGGCGCTCCTGGGCGCCCTCGAGACCGCCCGTGACGACACAAACGTGCGCGCGCTGGTCCTGACCGGCGCGGGCAAGGCCTTTTGCGCCGGCCTCGATTTGGCGGGCCTGAGGGCGATCAGCCAAAGCTCGGCCGAGGAGAACCGGCGCGACTCGAGCCGCTTCGCGCGCCTCTTGGAGACGCTCTACACCTTCCCCAAACCGGTGGTGGCGGCAGTCAACGGCCACGCCGTGGCGGGCGGCGCCGGGCTGGCCTCGGCCTGCGATCTCGTCGTCATGAGCGAAGACGCCAAGCTGGGCTATACCGAGGTCAAGATCGGCTTCGTGCCCGCCGTCGTCGCCGTCCTGCTGCTGCGGCAAACGGGCGAGAAGCGCGCGCGTGACCTGCTGCTGACCGGGCGCTTGGTTCTTGCGCTCGAGGCGCAGGCGATGGGCCTGGTGAACGAGGTCGTCACCGCGGACGAGGTGCTGCCTCGAGCGCTGGCCCTGGCGGAGATGGTGGCCGCCAACTCGCCGACCTCGTTGGACCTCACCAAGACGCTGCTCTCGGCCCTGCCCGGGATGGGCTTTTTCGACGCCCTGCGCTACGCCGTGGATTTGAACGCCCTGGCGCGGGGTACCGCCGACCTACAGGAGGGTGTGAGCGCCTTTTTGGAGAAACGCCAGCCCTCGTGGAAGAGGTGAGTCCTGGAGCCCCACCCGGTCCGCTCGATGTCCTCGAGACCTGTCTCTACGTGGGCGACCTGGGGGGCGCGCGCAGCTTTTACGAAGGCGTGCTCGGCCTGACGCTCGTCTCCGAGGTGGCCGGCCGCCACCTCTTCTTTCGCCTGGGAGAGGGGATGCTCCTGCTCTTCAAGCCCGAGACCTCGAGCCAGGGCGGCGACCTGCCCGGCCACGGCGCGACCGGGCCGGGCCATCTCTGCTTCAAGGTGGGGGAGGCGGACTTAGACGCCTGGAGGATGTACCTACAGGCCCGCGGCGTCGTTATCAGCGCCGAGCAGGCGTGGCCGAAGGGCGGCCGCAGCCTCTACTTCGAGGACCCGGCCGGCAACGTGCTCGAGCTGGCGCCCGCGCGCATCTGGGGATAGATGCAAGGCTTTTCACTTGACGCGCGCGGATTTACAGGGTATCTTTACACACAATGTGTAAGTTACACAAGGAGGAAAGGTGATCATGCGCGCGCTGACGAGGCCGAGGGTGCTCTTGCTCTGCGGCGGCCAGTCGGAAGAACACGAGGTCTCGCTGGCCTCGGCGCGCTCGGTCATGGCCGCCGCCGGAGCGTGCTTCGAGATCACCCCGCTCGTCATCGGCAGGGACGGCCGGCGGCTGAGCGAGGAGGCCTCGCGCCGGGCGCTCCACAAGGGACGGAGCGACACGCCCGCCGGCGACGCCCTGGCCTTGGCGCCCGCCACCGACCTTCAAAGTCTGCTGGGCGAGCGCTTCGATCATTTCGAGGTGGTCTTTCCCCTGCTGCACGGTCCCCTGGGCGAGGACGGCAGCGTGCAGGGCATGCTCAAGCTCATGGGCCTGCCCTTTGTCGGCTCGGACGTGCTCGGCAGCGCGGTCGGCATGGACAAGCCCATGATGAAGGCGGTCTTCGCCGCCCACGGTTTTCCGCAGGTCGCCTACCGCGCGGTCAGCCGCAAGGCGTGGAGCGACACTCCCGGCGAGGTATTGGACAGCCTGGAGGCCCTCGGCTATCCCCTCTTCGTCAAGCCCGCCAACCTGGGCTCCTCGGTGGGTATCGCCAGGGCGAGCGAGCGGATGTCGTTGAGCGCAGCGCTCGACGAGGCCGCCCGGCACGACCGGCGCCTCATCGTCGAGCAGGGGCTCACGGGCGCGCGCGAGCTCGAGGTCGCCGTCCTCGGCAACGACGCGCCCGAGGCGAGCGCCGTCGGCGAGATCGGCTACGGGAGCGACTTCTACGACTACGCCACGAAGTACACCGCGGGCGCGGCCGCTCTGATGATTCCCGCCGACCTTCCCCACGCCGTCGCCGAGAGGTGCAGGTGCCTGGCGCTGCAAGCCTTCCGCGCCGTCGACGCGGCGGGGCTCGCGCGCGTGGACTTTTTCTACACCCCCAAAGACCAGCGCCTCTACTTAAACGAGATCAACACCATGCCCGGCTTTACCGAGACGAGCATGTATCCCAAGCTCTGGCAAGAGGCCGGGCTGAGCTACCCCGAGCTCGTCGCCCGGCTTATCGACCTGGCGCTGGAAAAGAGATAGGGCTGTCGGGTTGATATAGGTCAAGCCGCCCAAACGACCACATTTCCCTGACGTCCTTGTATACTCAGGGCAATGTCACGCTGGAGGTAAAGCCGCCCCTAAGCACCGGGACAATCTCGAGGTCAATCCCGCGCTCGACCCCTTCGCCCCCGAGGACGAGGAGGTCAGCTCGAGCCCTGGGCAGCTCATCTCCCAGCGGGTGCTCATCTTGAACGCCTCCTACGAGCCCCTGCACATCTGCTCGGTCAAGCGGGCCGTGGCGCTGCTCATGCACGAGGTCGCCGAGCGGGTCGAGGACGGCAGCGGCGTCTTGCGCTCGCCGAGCACCGTTTTTAGAGTGCCGAGCGTCATCCGCCTGCGGCGCTACGTAAAGCGCCCGCCCCGGCAGCGCATCGCCTTCAACCGCAAGAACGTCTTCCGGCGCGACGACCACCGCTGCCAGTACTGCGGCGTTCACTCCCACGACCTCACCTTGGACCACGTCATCCCCCGCAGCAAGGGCGGCCCCACGAGCTGGGAAAACGTCACTTCCTGCTGCCGCAGGTGCAACGCCAAAAAGCGCGACCGCACCCCAGACGAGGCCAAGATGCAGTTGCGCAGCAAACCCTACGCGCCGCGCTTCATCTTCAGCACCGCCTACGGCGTCATTCCCAATATCGAAGCCGCCTGGGAAAAGTACCTACCCAAATAGCGGGCTCGTCTGCTGGTTGCGTCAGTTCAAAACTAAGGACATCATGTCAGCCAACATGCCGACCAAGAAAATGCACGCCGACGAGGTCGACATCGACGGCGACCTCGTCGCCCGGCTCATCGCAGATCAGTTTCCGGAGTGGGCCGGGCTTCCCATCCGACCGGTCGCCTCAGCGGGCACCGTCCACGCGCTCTACCGGCTCGGCGACGAGCTAGTGGTGCGGCTCCCGCGGCTCGCGGTGCCGGTTGAGGAGGTAGACAAGGAGCACAGGTGGCTGCCGCGGCTCGCGCCGCTCCTGCCGGTAAGGATACCCCTTCCGCACGGCCGGGGCGTGCCCACCGAGGGCTACCCTTATCCTTGGTCCGTCTACGAGTGGCTCGAGGGCGAGAACCCGAAGGCCGACCGTCTGCACGACCCCGAAGGGCTCGCGCGTGACCTGGCGGCGTTCATCATCGCGCTGCAAAGCGTCAGCACCCTGGACGCGCCGACGTCCGCTCGAGGCACGCGGACGCTGGCGATGCTGGACGCCCCGACGCGCGCCGCTATCGAGCGGTCGCGCGGCCTCATCGATGAGGCCGCGGCGACGGCGGCGTGGGAGAGGGCTCTGGAAGCGCCCGAATGGCGCGGCCCGGACATCTGGGTTCACGCCGATCTGCTGCCCGGCAACCTGCTGGTGCGTCGTGGTCGGCTGAGCGCCGTGATCGACTTCGGGTCCGTGGGTCTGGGCGACCCGGCGAGCGATGCGAGCGTCGCCTGGAGCTTGCTGCCCAAGAGCGCGAGACGCGTGTTCCGCGCTGCCTTGGATGTTGACGACGCGACCTGGGCGCGCGGGCGCGGTCTCGCGCTGTCGATCGCACTTACCGCTCTCCCATATTACAGGCACAGCAATCCGATTTTCGCCGAGGTCGCCCGTCACACCATCGCCGAAGTCCTCGCCTACCAGCGCCCATGACGCACGACATCCGGCCTGGCCATAATGGCTGCCGCGGCCGGGCGAGACTCTTCCTACCTCACGGCTCGGCTGCGCTCGGGCCGCAAGATCGCGTTGAGAACCCAGCCGACGATGCTGAGGATGATCGCGCCGACGACGGCATCCCAAAAACTGCGGATCGCCAGCGGAGTGAGGGCGGCGACGATGCCGAGGCTCAGCGCGTTGACCACGAGCAGGAAGAGGCCGAGCGTGAGAACGGTCAGCGGCAAGGTGAGCAGGACCATGATGGGCCGCACCACGGCGTTGACCAGACCGAGCACCAGGGCGGCGATAAGCAGCGGCCAGATGCCCGGCTGGGTAAAGAACAGGCCGGGATAGAGTTCGGTGGTGAGCCAGAGGGCGAGCGCGTTGAGGACCCAGAGGACGAGCAGGTTCATAAGGAAAGTATACGGCAGAAGCCAGAGGCTTGATCCCGATCTCCGATCCCCAACGCCCGGCCCCGACCCCGATCCCTGCCCCTACACCGGCTCCTTCACGAACACCGGGTAGTGGCTCTGCGGCGTGAAGCCGACGCCCTCCAAGATCTTGACGAGCTTGGGGTCGTTGTAGGTGACGGTCGTCTCGATCTTGCCGAAGGGGCTCATCGCGGCGAGCTCCTGCATCGAGGAGATGACGAGACGGCGGAGCATCTCGCTGTCGCCCCGGTGCTCGGCCAGGACGCCCGCCGCGGTCAGGTAATAGCTGCCCTCGACGCCGGTCTGGTAGGCGCCGAAAAAGGCGTAGCCGACGGGCTCCTGATCGGGGGTCTCGCGCGCCAGCCACCACAGGTCGGGGCTGAACTTGCCGCGCCAGCGCTTGAGCCAGGCCCAGAGCGAGTCGGTCGGCTGGTAGCTCTCGCAGCGCGCGAAGGTCCGCGCGAAGAGTACGTCCATCTCCTCGGTGTAGGCCTCGAGCATGAGCGGCAGACCCAAGGGCGGCGTTTCGGACAGAGGGAACTCGAGGTCGTGGGCGTGCTCCAAGCTGAAGCCGAGCCCTTCGAAGACCGGCCGCACCCGCTCGACGCGGTTGGGCGAAAAGTTGTAGAGCGGGCAACGCACCGCCTCGTGGGGGTGCTTGTCCATGAGCTCGCTGAGCAGGGCCGTGAGATGCCCTGGCGCGCGGCTGAACCAGATGTTGCTGAGGTAGAGGTTCTGCTCGTCGTCCTCCGGCTCCGGCGCCACGATATAGGCCCCCGCCAGCGGCTCGTCGCCGTCCAGCAGGACAAAGCTCCGCTCGGCCTCGTGCGCACGATCGCGGATGAGGCCGATGGCCCGCCGCGCAAAGGCCCTGGGGTCGCTGTGCCCCAAAAAGCCGTAGGTGCTGGCGATAAACCACTCGAGCTCGTCGGGCGCAATCGCCCGGATCAAGAGGCGCCCCATGGACACAAGCTCAACCACAAGCTCAACTTGGCGACCCAAGCCCAGTCCGCGACCCGGCATAGAAGGCGGCTCATCACAACGGATTACTCTACCTGAAAAACCCGCCCTCTTCCAAGCCTAGCCCTGCTGCGGCTCGGGTGGGGCGATCCGCGGCAGGTGGTCGCGCTTGTAGACCATGACGGTACGTCTGAAGGTCATCACCACCACGCCGTCCTGCTTGAAGCCGGTGGTCCTAAAGGTGACGATGCCCTGCCGCGGGCGCGAGCGCGACTCGCGCTTGTCGAGCACCTCGCTGCGCGCGTAGAGGGTGTCGCCTTCGAACACCGGCGCGGGCATGCGCACCTCGTCCCAGCTCAGGTTGACGCCGTTTTGGGAGATGTCGGCGACCGACAAGCCGGTGATCACGGCCAGGGTGAAGGTCGAGTCCACCAGCGGCTCCCCAAACTCGGTCTTGGCGGCGTAGGCCCGGTCGAAGTGGATGGGGTTGGGGTTGACCGTCAGCAGCGTAAACCAGACGTTGTCGGCCGCCAGGACCGTCCGGCCCAGAGGGTGCGGATAGATGTCGCCTATCTCGAAGTCTTCGTAGCACCTGCCCGTCCAGCCCTGTTTGATGGTCATCGCGTTGCTCCTTGGGAGATTGAAGATTGAAAATTCAAGCTTCGAACGTGGCAAGGGTCTGAGCGCCCCACCTCGCTAGCGCCTCGCTCAGATCACGCCCACACGTCGCAGTTCGGCAATCCCCTCCTCGCTGTAGCCGAGTTCGGCAAGAATCGTCTCGGTGTGCTCGCCGACCTCGGGGATGGGTCCCAGCACGGCTTCGGCGCCCGCCATCATGACGGGCGGCAACAGGGTCTTGAGCGGCCCGACCGGCGAGGCCACCTCGGCCCAGCGGCCCCTGGCCGCGAGGCTGGGGTGGGCCAGGAACTCGTCCACCGTGCGCATCTGCGCGTGGGCGATGGCGGCCTCCGCAAGGCGCGCCTCGACCCCCTCGAGCGCAAGCCCCGCAAAGACCCCTGCGATGACCTCGTGCAGGGCCTCGCGGTTTCGCACGCGCTCGGCGTTGCCCTTGAACCTGGGGTCGCCCGCAAGGTCCGGGCGTCCCAGAACGAGCCCGCAAAAGCGCCGCCACTCCCGCTCGTTTTGGATGCCCAAGAGGATATGCTTGCCGTCTCCGGTAGCGAAGGGGCCATAGGGCGCGATGGTGGCGTGCATGGCGCCGCTGCGCGGCGGCGCGCTGCCGCCGTAGAGGGTGTAGTAGGCGGGATAGCCCATCCACTCCGCCAAGGCCTCGAAGAGCGAGACCTCGATGACCGTCCCCTCACCGCTGTTGGCGCGGTGATAGAGCGCCGTCAGGACGCCCGAAAAGGCGTACATGCCCCCGGCGATGTCGGCGACCGAGATGCCCGCCTTGCTGGGCACCTCCTCGCTGCCGGTGATCGACAACAGGCCCGCCTCGGCCTGGACGAGCAGGTCGTAGGCCTTCTTGTCACGGTAGGGGCCGCTCGAGCCGTAGCCCGATAAGTTGCAGACGATAAGCGCCGGATGGCGCGCCCTCAGCGCGCCCGCGCCGAAGCCCAAGCGCTCGGCCGCGCCCGGCGCCAGGTTCTGCATAAAGACGTCGGCGCCCTCCAGAAGCCTGTGGAGGACGGCCTTGCCCTCTTCGCGCTTGAGGTCGAGCGTCAAGGACTCCTTGGAGCGGTTGAGCCAGACGAAGTGGCTCGACAGGCCCTTCACGGTCTCGTCGTAGCCGCGGGCGAAGTCGCCGCTGCCGGGCCGCTCGATCTTGATGACGCGAGCGCCCAGATCGGCGAGCTGGCGGCTGGCAAAGGGCGTCGCCACCGCCTGCTCGAGCGCCACCACCGTGATTCCGGTAAGCGGGCGCACCACACTACTACGACCCATCAGCAAGACCGGGGCACCAGCAAGACCGGGGCATCAGTAAGACCGGCCATCAGTAAGACCGGGCCATCAGTAAGACCGCGGCAGCCCCAGGACGTGCTGCCCGATGTAGGCGAGGATCAGGTTGGTGGAGATCGGCGCCACCTGGTAGAGGCGCGTCTCGCGGAACTTGCGCTCGACGTCGTACTCGCTGGCGAAGCCGAAACCGCCGTAGGTCTGCACCGCCACGTTGGCCGCCTGCCACGACGCCTCGGCCGCCAAGTGTTTGGCCATGTTGGCCTCCGCGCCGGCCGGGCTGCCGCCGTCGAAGAGCTCGGCGGCCCTATAACGCATCAGGTCGGCGGCGCGCACGCGGATATAGGCCTCGGCGATGGGAAACTGCACCCCCTGGTTCTGGCCGATGGGCCTGCCGAAGAGCTCGCGCTCCTTGGCGTAAGCCGTGGCGCGCCCTATAAACCAGTAGCCGTCGCCGACGCACTCGGCGGCGATCAGGATGCGCTCGGCGTTCATGCCGTCCAGGATGTAGCGAAAGCCTCTGCCCTCCTCGCCGATCAGGTTCTCGGCCGGCACCGTGAGGTTATCGAAAAAGACCTCGGTGGTGTGGTGGTTGAACATCGTCTTGATGGGCTTGATGGTGACGCCCTTGCCGACGGCCTCGCGCAGGTCGACCAGAAAGACCGACAGCCCCTCGCTGCGCCCCCTAGCCTCTTCACGGGGCGTGGTGCGGGCCAAGAGCAGCATCAGGTCGGAGTGGAGCGCCCGGGACGTCCAGATCTTCTGGCCGTTGACGATATAACCGTCACCCCGGCGGACGGCGGTGGTGCTGAGGCTCAGGGTGTCCGAGCCGGCGTTCGGCTCGGTGACGCCAAAGGCCTGGAGGCGCAGCTCGCCCGAGGCGATCTTGGGCAGGTACATCGCCTTCTGCGCCTTAGAGCCGTGCCGCAGCAGCGTGCCCATGATGTACATCTGGGCGTGGCCGGCCGCCGCGTTGCCGCCCGAGCGGTGGACCTCCTCCAAGATGATCGAGGCCTCGGTGACGCCGAGACCGGAGCCGCCGTAGGCCTCGGGGATGAGCGCGGCGAGGTAGCCCGCCTCGGTCATCGCCCGGATAAAGGCGTCGGGGTAGCCCTCCACCAAGTCAAGCTCGCGCCAGTAGGCGTCCGGGTAGCGCGCGCAGAGCTTGCGCACGCCCTGTCTTAGGTCTTCATGCAGGTCGTTCACGACGCTCCCTCAAGGTGCTTTAGGCGCCCGCTCGCGTAAGCGTCGCCGCCGTAGATATCGTTCACCACCACCGCCGGAAAGTTTTCGACCAGAAACTCGTGAATCGCCTCGCTGCCGAGGTCTTCATAGGCGATCACGCGGCTCGAGGTGATGCGCTGCGCCAAGAGAGCGGCCGCGCCCCCAACTGCCGCGAGATAGACCGCGCGGTACTCGACCAGGGCCTCCCTCACCTCTTTCGAGCGATAGCCTTTGCCGATGAGCCCTTTCACGCCCTGCTCGAGCAAGGGCACGGTGTAGGGGTCCATCCGCCCACTCGTCGTCGGCCCGGCCGAGCCCACCGGCTGGCCCGGCTTGGCCGGCGCCGGGCCGACGTAGTAGATGACCTCGCCTTCGACCGACACCGGCAGCGCCTCGCCGCGCGCCAGCGTCTCGACAAGCCGCTTATGGGCGGCGTCGCGCGCAGTGATAAACCTGCCGCTTATCTCGACGAGGTCGCCTGCCTTTAAGCTCAAGATCGTGTCTTCGTCAAAGGGCGCGGCTATCTTCATAAGACCACCGTAGCGCGGCGCGGCGCGGAGCAGTTGAGGTTGACCGCCACCGGCAGGGCGGCGATGTGGGTGGGATAGCTTTCAATATGGACGGCCAGAGCGGTGACCCTGCCGCCGAAGCCCTGCGGGCCCACGCCGAGCGCGTTGACGGCCGTAAGCAGCTCGGCCTCGAGCGCGGCTAGATGCGGTGCCTCGTTGGGCGTGCCCAGCGGGCGCATCAGCGCCCTTTTGGCCAAGTAGGCGACGCCGTCGAAGGAACTGCCCAGGCCCACCCCGACGATGACGGGCGGGCAGGCGTTGGGTCCGGCCTGCTCGACGGTCTCGAGCACGAAGCGCTTGACGCCCCCTGCGCCGACCGAGGGCGGAAACATCCCCAACCGGCTCATCAGCTCCGCGCCAAAGCCCTTCATCAGGGCGGTGATGGTCACGCGGTTGCCGGGCACGATCTCATAGTGGACGAGCGGCGGGGTGTTGTCACCGCTGTTCTCGCGCTGCAAAGGGTCCCTCACGACCGACTTGCGCAGCTCCCGGTAGGCGCCCCGCACCGCCTCCCCCAACGCCTCGTTTAGATCTCCCCCGCCAAAGTGAACCTCCTGGCCGACCTCGAGCCTCAAGACGGCCATGCCGGTGTCCTGGCAAGTCGGCATGCCCTCCCTTTCGGCGTAGCGGGCGTTGTCGAGGAGCATGGCGATCACCGAGCGGCCCAGCTCGGAGGACTCTTCAAAGGCGGCGCGCTCCAGAGCGACCAGGTAATCTTCCGGCAGGTGCGTCGCCGCCCGCTTCAAGAGCGCCTCGACCGCCTCACCCACCTCCCCTACCGAAAGCTCGCGCACGCCGCCACCTCCATTGACCAACATTGACCAAAAAACATCATTCCAAAAAACACTTTCCAAAAACCTTTCAGGTCTTCGTTGACAGTGTATTAGGGTTGACCGTATACTGTCAACGAATCCACAAGAGGCTCAGCAAAGGCGCGTAAGATCGAGCCTGACCATGATAAACTCGCGCGAGCTCGAGACAAGGGCGAGACAAGGGTGAAGGTGCGGAAAAGGCATGTTGCGTCACTAGGAGGTGGGCTTGTGCGGACCTGGCTTTTTGTGCCCGGACACGAGACAAAAATGGTGGTCAAGGCGCTCCGGAGCGGGGCCGACGCCGTCATCATCGACTGGGAGGACGCGGTTCCGCCGGAGGCCAAGGCTCTAGCCAGAGAGCGCACGCGCGAGCTGCTGGAGCATCACTACGCCCCTCTCGCCCCTCTCGCCCCTCTCATCATAGTGCGCGTGAACGGCGCGAGGAGTGAAGCCTTCGCCGCGGACCTGCCGGCCTTGCGCGGCCTGCCCGTAGGGGCGGTGATGCTCGCCAAGGCGGAGGGTCCAGAGGACGTCGAGGCTTGCGCCGGGGCGGGCTTCCCGCTCATCTTGCTGGTCGAGAGCGCGCTGGGGGTGGAGGAGGCGCTCGCCCTGGCCAGGGCTCACGCCGGGGTCGAGCGCTTGGCCTTCGGCTCGCTCGACTTTCTGGCCGATATCGGCGCGAGCTGGTCGCCCGAGGGC
>JALZLY010000370.1 GCA_030858465.1 Deinococcota bacterium | reverse complement strand
GTGCTCGAGCTCCTGCTCGAGCACGGCGCCGACCCGAACGCCAAGAACGACGACGGCCTCAGCCCGCTCGACTTGGCCCTGAGCCGCGACCATGCCGAGGGCGCCGAGCGCCTGCGTGAGCACGGCGGCAAGGCCTGACCCCTGTTATTCTTGGCTCCTGTTATTCTTGACTCCATGACCGTCTTCGACCGGCTCCGCGCCGCCTGCGCCACCGTGGTAGGACAAGCCAAGCACGTCCGGCTCGAGCACACGAGGATCCGCCCTTTCGCCCTGTCGCTGCCCCTCGCGGGCGCGGGCGCCCCCGAGTTCGACGCCCGCCATCACTTCGTCGGCGACCCCGAGGCGACGGCCGCTTATGTGCTCATGCTCGACACCGTCAACTTCGGCTCGGGCTACTTTCCCAAGCTTCAAAAGCGCGCGGGGCTCTCCGGCTACTACACCGTCGCCTCCTCGCTCAAGGACCTGTTCGAGGCGCGCGGTGCCCCGGAGGCTGCCGAGCTCGGCGAGATGACGGCGGAAGACTGCGCCCGCATCTTCGGCCAGGACCTAGGCGACGAGGCGAGAAGCGAGCTCATGGGCCTCTTCGCGCAGGCGCTGCGTGAGCTCGGCACCTATCTGCAAAGCGATTTCGGAGGTAGCCCGGCGCGGCTCGCCCTGGCCGCCGAGGGCTCGGCCGAGCGGCTCGTCGCTCTGCTCTGCGAGATGCCCATGTTCCGCGACGTCGCCGCCTACCAGGGCCTCGAGCTGCCCTTTTTGAAGCGGGCGCAGATCACCGTCACCGACCTCTCGCTGGCCTTTAACGGCGGTAGTACCCGCACGAGTACGGCCTCTAGGCCGGGTCTTACCCGCTCCGCAGGGCACTTAGTGACCCTCGACTCTAGCGGGGGCTCAGTGACCCTACCCTGTAGTACCCGCACTAGCGGGGGCCCAGTGGCCCTACCCTGTGGCCTCGGCTACTTCAGGGACTTGGACAAGCTCACCGTCTTCGCCGACAACCTCGTTCCGCACGTTTTGCGCGTCGACGGCCTGCTCCATTACGACGAGGCGCTGGCAGGGCGCATCGAAGCCGGCGAACTCGTCGAGCCGGGCTCGAGCGAGGAGATCGAGATCCGCGCGGCCGCCGTGCATGCGGTCGAGCTCATGACCGTCGTCCTAAAGAGCACCGGTCACCAAGTCTCGGCTCGCGACCTCGACTACCTGCTCTGGAACCGGGGCCAAGGCGAGATCTACAAGCAGCGGCCGCGCCACCGCACCCGGACCGTCTGCTACTGACGCGCCTCCTCGTGGTTAGGGTTTGGTTGCGCTCCCTTGGCTAGACTGGGCTCGCAAAGGAGAAGATCATGGACGACCGGAAGCCGCAAGACCAGCCCGCCGACGACGGCCTGCCCACGCCTGTCCCCACGCCGGACCCCAGCCGCGAGCAGGGCGTCGATCCCAGCCGCAATCAAGGCGACAGTCAGCCGCCCGCCGACGAGGAGGACCTGGACCCGGACGACCCGGACGACTGAATGGCATTCGGCGCGCCGAATGCCCCTCGCCGCCACCGCCGGCGCCCGCTGTGACGGGTACTCGAGGGCGTCTTTGGCAAGACCTGCTAGTGCTCTGTCAATCTTATTTTGATGAGTGATTACGAGGACAAAACAAGTGCGCAAATGTTGCATTTTGCCCCTGCGGCACAGTATATTGCTTCACCTTTGCGCGCAATGACAAGCTTACTTTCACCTGTCAATTTGTGCTTGGCAGAGCACTAGGTGTTTTACGTGCTTTGTCCCGCTCATCGAGTGCCTCTTCATGAATGACAACTTTGAGTTTCATCGCCATGCCTCTTCCTTTCAAACCTTTGCCGTCACGCTGCTGGGCCATTCGTCAGCAAGCGTGCTAGCGCAACCTCGAGCGCCTCCTGGTCAGCCCCGGCGAGCATGCCCAGAGGCCGCAGCGCCAGCCGGTGGTCGAGAGTGAAGAGCTTCATGCGTACGACCGAGGGCGCGGGCAAACCGGCGCTACCAAGCTCGCCAATTGAAACGTCAAGAGGCCAGGCGCTGTGACGCGCGGAGGTAATCATCGCCATCACGCTGTGACCTGCGGGCGTATTGAACGCGGCCTCGCTCGAGACCACCACGGCCGGCCGCCTTTTGCTCGCCAGCTTGTCCGTAAAGGGAAAAGGCAGCAACCACACACTGAACCGTTCAAAGCCCGCCGTAGGCGTCGTCATCTTCCTTTGAGTTCCACTCGCCAAGCGTTGCCGTAAGGGCGCCCAAGTAATCCCTGTCGAGAGGCGGCATTCGCCGCAAGACCACCTGGCCGCCAACCACCTCGAAGATCACCGTGTCACCCTTTTTTACCCCCAGCACCTTGCGGATCGGTGCGGGAATCGTGGCCTGGTATTTCTCGGTAACTTTCGAGCGCGCGCTTTCTTCCATGACCGCAGTATACCCCATACCGTAATACCCCGTTTGTCCCCTAAACAGTTTGTTTGGCTGGTGACAGCGCCACATCCAACTCCAGAACCTCATACTGCACCGGACTGATCGCCTCGTCATCCAGGGCAGCGCTCTCCATATACAGCTCGATGGCCTCTTGAAGATTCTTCCTGACCTCCTCGAGCTCTACTTCCTCGGGTGTCACCTCACCACCCACGACATTTTCAATGATGGCACGGTCGTGGTCGTTGTTGACTCCATACATGCTGTAAACGATGTCGTTTATCTGGTGCTCGAGATCAGCAATCAGCTTGCCGTCCAGAGAAGGTGACTTCTGGGCTTGGATAATTTCAGAGACGAGGGACTCGCGGTAGAACGAGGCTTTCAGGTCGCGGTAGCGCCTGAGCGGTTCGTCAACCTTGGCGAGCTGCTGGGCTCGAGCACAACCCCGGCGGTCTTGAACTGAAAAGTTGGTCGTAAATTGGCAGTAAATTGGCAGTAATCGCCCAAACGAAAACCCCGGCCAGAACCGGGGGTTTCTGTTTGTGCGTCCCTGGCGGAGAGAGCGGGATTCGAACCCGCGGTGCAGGTTACCCCACACACACGCTTTCCAGGCGTGCTCCTTAAACCACTCGGACACCTCTCCAAGCCCACAAAAGCTTAGCAAGTCGCGCGCCCGTGGTCAACGGCAAGGCTGACAACGGGCACGCCTCGAGAGCGGCCGCATAAGAGCAAAAGGCTCACCCTACGCCTTAGTCGCGCCGGACCGACAACGTAAGCCCGCACGACACGCCCCGCCGCGCATCCTGCCTAGAATGGTCAAGAGGTAACATATGAGCCTAAGAGACAGAATCTTCAACCTGACGAGCCCCGAGGATGTCGAGAGCTTTTTGGGGCAGCATCCGACCAGCGTCATCTTCAAGGCGGGCACCTGCCACAAGACCATGCAGGGCTTCGGCTTTTTGCAGGAGCGGTTGCAGGACCGCGACGACCTCATGGTCGGGGTGATCCGCGTGGTCGAGGCCCGGCCGGCCAGCAATCTCGTCGCCGAAAGGACGAACATCGTCCACCAGTCGCCGCAGGTGATCCTCTTCCGCGACGGCGAGGCGGTCTTCGACGCGGACAACTGGAGCATCACCCCCGACGCGCTCGAGGCGGGCTTTCAGCACGTCCCCCACACGCCCACGGGCGGCGCCGTCGGCCAGGTCCAGGCGCAGAGCGACCTGACACCCTACAAGCGCCTCTTGGAGCAGTACCTGTCGGGCGAGATGAGCGACCAGGAGTTCGAGTACACCTACACCACCCTGTTCCGCGACGACGCCAGCTTGCGCGCCAAGGACGAGGTCGAGGTCCTGAACAGCATCTTCGGCGACGTGGACAAGCACATGGAGATGCACATGATGATGGGCGGTCGCACCACCAACCACAGCGCGGTGCGCGAGCGGGCCGAGAGCGCCTACGAGAGGCTTCAGCAGTTGTAGCGTTCACGCCAACCATTGCTTGCAACAGGCCCCGGTGAACCCACTTCGGTTCACCGGGGCCTGTTGGTTTTGAAGCTTGGAGCCACTGGGCTCTTTTAGCTGAGCTTGGAGCCACTGGGCTCTTTTAGCCGAGCTTAGGGCCACTGGGCCCTTTTAGCTCGGCATGAAAAAGATCACCGCGACGATCACCGCCAAGGAACCCAGGGTCGTCGCCACCACCGTGCGGGCGATGCCCTCGTAGTCGCCCTTGACCTCGACGGCGACAACGAACATGGTGACGGCGCTGGGCATGGCGGCCATCAACACGAGCACGCTGAGGTCGAGCCCGCGCAAGCCGAGAGCCGCGCCGACGGCGTAGGCCACGAGCGGGCTGGCCACGAGGCGGTAGAACGAGGCCCGCAAGGCCAAAGCGTCTACGTCCCAGACCCAGGAGCGGTAGACCTGGACGCCCAGGGACAAGAGCATTACGGGAATGGCGGCGTCGCCAAGGAGCGACAGCCCCCGCGTCAGGCTGAGCGGCAGGGGTAGGGCCAGCAGATTGACCCCGAGCCCCGCCAGCGCCGCCCAGATGGGTGGCAGCTTCGCGGCGGCTCTGACTCGCTCGCCCAAGCCCGCCTCCCCGGCCAGGAGGGTGGGGCCCGCCGCGAACATGAGGATCAGCGACAGGACGAAGATGACCACGCCCCGATCCAGGCCTTCGCTGCCGTAGGCGAAGAGGGTGATGGGCAGGCCCATGTTGCCGGTATTGCCGAAGAGGCTCGTGACCATCATGCCGCGCTGCTGCGTGAGCGTGAGCCCCCTCGAGCCCAAAGCGGAGAGAACGGCTAAGACGAGCAGGTAAAGGAGATAGGCCAGCGCGATGAGCGAGGCCGCCGAGAGCGTCAAGGTGGTGCTTACGATCGCCCCGAAGACGAGCGCCGGAATCATGAAGTAGACCGTCAGGCGCGTCAGCGTGTTCATGTCGAGCGCCGGGAAGAGCCGACCCGCCAAGATGCCCACGGCGATGAGAAAGAATGCCGGCAGAACCGAGTTGAGCGTTGTGCCGACGGCGTCCACGCCCAAGCTTATACCAGGCGGCTATCGCCAGGCGCCTGGAGAAGCCAGGCAAAAAAGGACCGGAGGCTCAAGTGCCTCCGGTCGGTCTAGCTTTGGCGTCGACGGGCAATCTTAGCGACTCGCCTCGCTGCCGTTGGGTGCGGGCGGCAGGAGCACGGCGTCGACGGCGTAGACCACGCCGTTGCTAGCCAGCGTACCAGCGTCCAAAAAGCGGGCCTCGTTGACCATCATCTCAGCGCCGTCCTCCTGGCCAGCCACGGTGATGAAGACCTGGTCGCCCTCCAGAGTCGTCATCTCGGTGACCTCGAGGAGGCTCTCGTGGACGAAGAGCCCCTCGGCGACGTGGTAGCGGAGCACGCGCAGGAGCGCCTCCTGGTCGTTCATGAGGTCGGCGAGTTCCGCTTCGGGCAAGAGCATAAAGGCTTCGTCGGTCGGTGCGAACAGGGTGAAGGATCCCTCTGCGGCGAGCGCCTCGAGCAGGCCCGAGGCGTCGAGTGCCTCATAGAGCATGCTGAACCGCATGTCGGCGGCGATGATGTCCAAGATACTGCCCTCGGCGGCGGCGCTCTCCACGGGGCTCTCTAGGGGGCTCGCTGGGGGCCTCTCCGCAGGTTCGCTCGTCGCCTGGGCCAGAGTGAGCAGCAGGGTGAGCAGCAAGCCGAGCAGCAGGGGAAGGATTCGGTAGGTCATTCGGTGGGTCATGATGACTTGTATCCTTTCTTCTTTTGGGAACTGAGGCTAGAATGCCTAGATGAACCTGACAAAGCCTGCAGAACCGAAGCCTACCGGAGCGTTCTATGAAGATGATGGCACAGGGGTGACATACAGGGGTGACATACAGGGGTGACGTAGCGATGGCGGCGAGAGGAGGTTGCATGATTCGCGAACTCGGTAGCGCCGAGGAGATGGCACTCTGCGAGGCGCTCGAGGCCGAGGTCTGGGGCTTGGCGCCCCGTGCGCTGGTGCCCGCCTCGCAGCTCGTGGCGGCGGCGCACGCGGGCGGTCTCGTCGCCGCCGCCTTTCAGGGGCCGCGCGCCGTCGGCTTCGTCTACGGCTTTCCCAGCTTCCGTCCGGAGTTGAGGCCCAGTCCCGGCCACCACTCGCACATGCTGGCCGTCCTGCCCGCCTACCGGGGGCGCGGCCTCGGCCAGGAGCTCAAGCGCTTCCAGCGAGACTGGTGTCTGGCCCGGGGCATCCTCTGGATAACCTGGACCTTCGACCCGCTGCAGCGCAAGAACGCGCGGCTCAACCTGACGCACCTGGGCGCCGAGGCGCTCGAGTACCGCGTGAACGAGTACGGGCCCATGAACGACCGGCTCAACCGGGGCCTGCCGAGCGACCGCCTGCTGGCCCTCTGGGACCTCCGCCGCGAGGCCAAGCCGGCGTCGCCCACAGACGTTGCCGTCAGCGTCCCCACCAGCGTCCCCATCGCGCTGGGGGCGCGCGAAGACGGCCGGCCCGCGCCGCCCAACCTCGGCCTGGACTCGGCCTGGCTGGCCGTCTACAGTCCCGACCTGCTTGAGCTGCTCGAGCGCGGCGCCGATCTGGCCCTGGCCTGGCGGCTGGCCCAGCGCGAGGTGATGAGCCACTATCTGGCGCGCGGTTACGCCGTTACAGCGCACCGCGGTGAGCATTACCTCTTCAGGGGCACAACCACTAAGCCTCCCCTATGAGCCTCCCGAAACTGCTCGGCTCAACTTACCAGGTCACCTTACGCACCTTGTCATTGCGAGCGAAGCGAAGCAATCTCGTATTGTATGCGCCACACGTAAAACAAGATTGCCACGTTGCTTCGCACGACTTCGTACCCGCTCCTTCGTCGCTCCTCGCAA
>JALZLY010000369.1 GCA_030858465.1 Deinococcota bacterium | reverse complement strand
TCTAGACCAGCACCGGCTCCTCGTAGACGCCGTAGACCTCACGCAGGATGTCCATCTGCTCGCCCAAGGTGCAGTAGGCGTGGGCGCAAGCCATAAAGGCGGGCATGGTGTTGTGGCCGTGCTTGGCGGCCTCGCGCAGTCCCGCCAGCGCCGCCTTTGCGGCCACGCCGTCGCGCTCGCGGCGCACCCGGGCCAGGCGCGCTTCCTGGACGCGCTCGACCTCCTTGTCGACGAGCAGCAGGGGAATCTCGGCGCTGTCCTCGATGAAGGAGTTGACCCCGACGATGACGCGCTCCTTCGAATCGATCTCGCGCTGCTGCTGGTAGGCGGCGTCGCCGATCTCGCTAGCGAAATAGCCCGCCTCGATGGCCGCCTCGACGCCGCCCAAGCTGTCGATCTTCTCGAAGTAGTCCAAGCACTGCCGCTCCATCTCATCGGTCAGGGTCTCGAGGTAGTACGAGCCCGCCAGCGGGTCCACGGTGCTGGTCACGCCGGTTTCATAGGCGATCACCTGCTGGGTCCGCAAGGCGATCTTGGCGGCCTCTTCGGTCGGCAGCGCCAGCGCCTCGTCGTAGGAGTCGGTGTGCAGGGAATTGGTGCCGCCCAGGACCCCGGCGAGCCCCTGGATGGCGACGCGGGCGATATTGACCAGCGGCTGCTGCGCGGTCAAGGACACCCCGGCCGTCTGCGCGTGGGTGCGCAGCATCCAGCTCTTGGGGCTCTTGGCGCCGTAAACGTCCCTCATCTGCCGCGCCCAGATGCGCCGGGCGGCGCGGAACTTGGCGATCTCCTCGAAAAAGTCGTTGTGGACGTTGAAGAAAAACGAGATCCTGGGCGCGAACTCGTCGATGTCGAGGCCACGCGCAAGGGCCTTGCGCACATAGTGGATGCCGTCGGCCAGGGTAAAGGCCAGCTCCTGCACCGCCGTCGAGCCTGCCTCGCGGATGTGGTAGCCCGAGACCGAGATGAAGTTCCACCTGGGCACATGCTTGGGCCCCCACTCGAAGGTGTCGATGACCAGCTCGACCGAGGGCGCGGGCGGAAAGATGTACTCCTTTTGGGCGATAAACTCCTTTAGGATGTCGTTCTGGATGGTGCCGCCCAGCTTGGTCAGATCGGCGCCCTTCTTCTCGGCATTGACCAGATACATCGCCCAGACAGCGTTCGCCGGCGAGTTGATGGTCATCGAGGTGGTCACCGCCTCGGGGTCGATGCCGTCGAAGAGCACTTCCATGTCGGCGAGCGAGGACACCGCCACCCCGCACTTGCCGACCTCGCCGACGCTGAAGGGGTGATCGGCGTCGTAACCCATCAGCGTCGGCAGGTCGAAGGCGGTGGACAAACCGTTCTGTCCGGCCCCTAGGAGCTTTTTGAAACGCTCGTTGGTCTGCTCGGCGCTGCCGAAGCCGGCGAACTGCCGCATCGTCCACAGCCTACCGCGGTACATCGACGCCTGCACCCCGCGGGTGTAGGGAAAGTCGCCGGGGTAGCCGAGCTTCTCCCCGGGGTCGAAGCCCTCGAGGTCGTCTTGGGTATAGATCGGGTCGGCTTCGATGTCCGAGAGGGTGCGGGTCGGGTAGTCGCGCTCGGGAAGGCGCTCGGTGGCCTCCCTGTAGTCTTGGTCCAGCCAGTCCTTTTTTGTCTTCATCTTTGTCTTCATCAGGGTCCTCCATTCCTGAGCATGAGGGGTAAGACGCTTTGCAGCGATTATAGCGCCTGCACAGCTGTCTACCGTGCGCCCATACGCCCTCTCGTTGTACTTCTTGGTCTTCCGTGCCGATTAGTCCTCTGTGCGGATTGGTCCTCTGCGCCGGCCCAGCGAGCGCACGAATATCCTCTCAGGCAAAAGCGAAGTCGCCCGCCCCGAGAAGCCAGCTCTCGCCCGTCGCCGGGTCGTAGTCGAGCAGGAGATGGGTGGCGCCCTCGGGTAGGCCGAGAAAGAGCGCGGCCGGCAGGGGCTCGTGAACCACCTCGGCGCCGCCCAGCTCATCGGCGGCCTGCTGCGCGCGCGCCGCTGTCGAGTAGACGAGCATCGCGCCCCTATCGCCGACCTGCATGACCGGGTGCCAGGCGTCTTCGTCCAAACGGCGCAGGATGTAGACGCCCGCCCCCGCCAGGCCCTTCAGGTCGGGTTCAGCCATCAGCCGAGAAGGGCAAGGCCGTCACCCTTGCGCTCACCCCGCCCGCGGCGAGCTGAGCCGAGGGCCCCAGGTCTTTGCGCAAGACCGCCAGGCCGATGACGCCGAAGTCGGGATGGTGAACGGCGTGGCCGCGCCGGCCCACCGCCTTGCCGTCTAAGTAGACCTCGCGGTCCGAGGGGTCGGGCGCCGCCTCGTAGCGGAGGCCGGCGAGCCCGCGGCGGACGTTGCCGCGCGCCTCGATGCGGGCCATGATCTCCTGGCCCAGGTAGCAGCCCTTGCGGTAGGAGACGGCGAAGTCTAGCCCCGCCTCCTGCGGCAAGACGCCCTCGCCCCCTTCGCTCGAGGCCTTGGCGATGCCCGCGGCAATGCGCGAAGCCTCGAGCGCCTCCTCGCCGGCCGGCACCGCGCCGCCGCGCCGCAAGGCCCCGAAGAGCGCGCTGGCGTCCGCGGCCAGGACGTGCAGGTCGTAGCCGCCATGCTCGCCGCGCTGAGCGGGCAGGACGAGAAGCTTGGCCGAGGCGAAGGGCGGCTGAACAGAGTAACCCGGCTCGAGCGCCCCCAGGTCGAGAACCGTTTGCAGCACGCCCGAGGCTTGGGGACCTTGCAAGGTCAGGCTGAGAATCGTTCCCGTCAGGTCCAGCAGCTCGACCTGGTCGAAGACGATGTGCCGCCTAAAGTGATCCAGCACCAGGGCGCCCGCGCCGTCCTCGACCGCCAGGTAGAGGTCGTCCTCGCGGCGGCAGACCCGCATCTGGGCCAGGGCGTGCCCTTTGACATTCAAGAGCAGGCTGGTGTTCTGCTGCCCCTCCGTCAGCCGCTTGACCTCGTTGCTGACCTGGCCGTGGATAAAGTCGAGGCGGTCGGCGCCGCCGGCGCGAAGCGGGGTCATGCCCAAGAGCGGCACCAGGGCCGCTCCGCTGCGAAACGCCCCCGACTCGGCCTCGGCTTGCCCAAAACTCTCGCAGCGGCCGGCCGCGAGCCGCGCACCCTGTTCCTGCAAAAACGCCGGGAAATCCGTTGTCGTCATGCTCGTTCTCCTTAATCTACGCTGCCGTGCCAGCGCTGCTTGGCTCTCAGCCACAGGCGGCGCAAGATGGCGGGCGAGAACTGCCGGGCGAAGTCCACGGCCGCCCTTTCCGAGCCCACGTCCTCACCGTAGCGCTCGGTCAGGTAGTAGCGGTGGTCCATGATCCAGAGGTAGAGGTCGGCCTCGGTGCGGCCGGGAAACCTGCTCAGGACCTCGTGCTCGCGCGCCTCATCGACGACGCGCCGGTAGAGGCGGTCGTACCAGGAGCCCACCGCCTCGTCCCAGGGCACCGCGCGGCCGAACTTGAGGCCCAAAAAGTACTGCCGGGTGCGGATGTGGTCCAGGAGGATGTCGTAGCGCCCCGGCACCGTGAAGAGGATCTCGTAGTGTTCGGGCCGCACCGCGTGCAGCTGGGTTTGCTCCAGAAAGTGCGCGTACTCGCCCTTGATGATGAGGTCCTTGAGGGAGTCGTCGGGGTCCAGGGAGACCGGAATCTTGAGCTCGATGAGCTCGGCGTCGATGAACTTCTGCCCCGTCTGCCGCGCCACCGAGACGCGGTGGTGGCCGTCCTTGACGAAGTAGATGTCGCCCACCTTGTAGACGCTGATGGGCGGCAGCTCCTTGCCCTCGAGCCCGGCCGCGCGGATGCCGATCCAGCGGTCCATGGTGTGCTGCAGGCGCGGCAAGAAGTAGTGGTCGAAGTCGCGGTAGCGGTCGACCGAGCCGACGATCCGGGCTATGGGAATGGCCTCGAGGCCGCCGTAACGCTCCGAACTGGGGATGAGCTCGCGCACCGCGCTGAAGGGCAGGAGCTCGTTGGGCAGCCCGCGCAAGTCGGCGACGACCTGATGCCAGAAGGCGCGGCTACGCGCGCGCTCCGCCTCGTGTCTGGCCCGATCTTGAAGAATTCGGCTCACCTTCCTCCGCCTGCCAGCTTAGCCCCCTTTGCCGAGGATAGGTGAAGAAGGGTTACAGAGTAGCCGTCAGCCCATCTCGTCAGCCCGTCTGCTCAGCCCGTCTGGTCAGATGCTGGCCGCTTCCTCGGGTCGCGCGCCTCGCCTGGCCCGTGCTCGAGGTCGATGAGCGTAAAGTCGTAGCCGTTGACGACGCGCACGCCCTCTAAGCTCAGGTACTCCCTGGGGGCGTTGGCGCCCTGGAGGTGGACGTGGCCGTGGACATGCAGCTTGGGCCGCCAGCGCGCCGCGAAGCGGTTGAAGGCTGGAAACCCGCGGTGGGGGTAGTCGTCGCCCTCGTGCGGCCCCTTGGGCGGGGCGTGGCTGAGGAGAACGTCCACCGCCCGGCCGTAACGCCACTTGTTGAAGAGCAGCTTGGGCGCCAAGCGGTAGGTCATCATGCTCATCTCAGCCTCGCCGTACTGGTGGGCTCCCGGCCGGTAGCGGGCGCTGCCCTCGAAGCCGGCGACGATGAGCCCACCCACCTCGAGCACGCGGCCGTGGACGTTGACGCAGCCGCCGGGCAGATGCTTTTTTCCCTCGGGGTCGCGCAGGTAGCCGTCGCCGTGGTTGCCGAGCACGTAGAGCACCGGCACCTGCACCTTGGTGGCGACGAACTCGAGCAGGTAGCCGGGCATATCGCCGGCGCTCAGAACCAGGTCGAAAGGCGGCAGGTTCTTCGGAAAGTTTTCCGAGTAGATGATCGGCGACACCTCGTCGGCAATGGCCAGAATCTTCACGTCGCTTCATATCCTAACTTGAAGGCATGATTCAAAATGGGGTCTTGACAAAAGGGGGTACTTGAAACGTGCAGTCTGAAAACCAAGTGAAATGAGTTGGCAATGAGTTTATCATTACGGAACCATGAGGTATATTACAAAACTTGCTCACATTTTTCTAAGAAGTTAAAAATATTATAGAAAAATGAGATTAAAAGAAAGGGGTAAAAAGCCACTACTGTTTATCTATATCACTAGCTTTAGGCGCAAATGCTATACAAGCTTGGAGGAGGAGAGTAATGTCTATGACGAAGCATCCTATTCGAGATCGTGCATCTAAACACTTAGCGCTCCTTATCCTGATTTTGTTGCTCACCTCTTGTCAAAACAGTCGAACATCTATCGACAAACTTGAGCCTATTGATCTAATGAATTTCTCTACTTTCCCCGAGGAAAAGGAAGATCCTTTCAATTATTTATACACTGCCGAAATTAGGAACGGAGAGATAATAGGTACAGATGTTAGTGAGCTTTCTCCAAGCGTATTTTCTTATGGACTTTTGGATACAGATTTCAAGGAGGATAGATACCAAGAACAACTGCCGGAACGCATTCATCCTTTACTTAAAGAACGTATAAATAATCTGTCGACCCAAGGTATTCGCGAAACAGAGCGAATTATTATTAATTTTCGCGATGATATTCAAATTCCTCGCTTTCCCCAACTAGATGCGCAAGAATCGCCAGAATCGGAATCAAATCGTAGGGTGATAACCCGTAATGAAGAATTAATAAGGCAAATCCAAGAAAGTCGAGCCGCAGACTACGAACGTCTGAGCAGAGAGCTCAATAGACAATACAATGCTAAAGTTGTACAGACATTTTGGCTTATTAAGTCGATTGTTGTTGAAATGCCTTTGGAAAATGTAGCTTCGCTGTTAACCCGACAAGATGTGCTTTACATTCAGCCAGAGCTCTTCATTTCACCACCAGCAACCGTAGCTGATGGTCGGGCACTTATTAACAGTAACTGGTACTTCGATTTAGGTAGGCAATATGGATATATTGCACTAATTGATACTGGCTTTCGGAAATCACATACTCTACTGCAACATCCTTCTACACCTCCATTGTACCATGACCATGTTCATTATGATTGCTTTAATGGAACTGACTGTCAAAAGGTGACGAACTGGCGCGATCCGTGCAATCACGGTACTTCTAGTGCTGGTATTATTACTGGCAATAATAATTTGGGAAACAAAT
Organism: Deinococcota bacterium; assembly: GCA_030858465.1. Lineage (NCBI taxonomy): Bacteria > Thermotogati > Deinococcota > Deinococcota bacterium. Next base: position 4,265 of record JALZLY010000369.1, on the reverse strand, counting down.
ACCGCGGCGTGACCGCGATTCCATTGATTAGCTTGAATATGTACTCAACGAGTACCTGTCTCGGCTCTACTAGCGCTGCGGTTATAGCATTCGAGAGAGTAATTCAATACGGTGGTAGCATAATTGTCGCAGAAATGCAGTTTCGATGTGGGCAAAGTTGTAACGTTTCACTTACTGCCGACCGTGCTTTTGATGCCGGCAAGATAGTCATTGCCGCAAATGGTAACCATGGCGATCCTGGAGCTGACAATTACCCTGTGGCGTCACCAGCCAATGCACACAAGGTTGTCGGCGTAGGTGCGTATTTTATAAGCTCAGGAGACACCCCAAGCTACCAAAGCAGAGGGCCGGCTGAAGATGGTCGGATTAAACCTGACATTCAGGCCCCAACTTCGACACAAACAGCTAGTAGCACGAATGACACTGCGCTAAGAACTTTTGGAGGTACCAGCGGATCTACACCTTACGCGGCTGGAGCAGCAGCATTAGTGCGAAATTTTTTAGACTATCAAGGTCATGGAGCTAATGACCCCGGTTACACCTATGCTTTTCTAATCTCTTCGGGTCAGAACACTCCTCCGTTTAACAACACCACTGGGGCTGGACATCTGCGCTTGCACGGCTCTTACAATTTTGGCGGATACAACTTTGTCGGTTGGGGGAAAGTTTCAGTTGGACGTGGGCAGATAGTCAATATTCCAATAAATCTAAGTAGTACCGGATACAAAAGTGTTAAAGCCGGCCTCTGGTGGCCTGAATCAGTCAGTCAGAGTCATAATAACATCGACTTATATCTAGTTGATCCTAACGGTGTCGTTCGAGCCTCCAGCACTGAAGGACCCAGTGTTTTTGAGCGGGCACAGGTAAACGGCTCTATCATCAGTGGAAGCTGGACACTACGTATTCGTGGAACCGATGTACCAACAGGTTCCCAGACAGTTTACTACGTAGGTGGGGGCGCACAGTAGGAATGACAAGTTATCGTCCTTTGTCACCCAATATTATGGAGGTTAGCAATGAACATTAAAATTGCTTTTTTTGTTCTAGGTTTAATGCTTTTAGTAGCCTGTCGCATTACACCAACGGAAGCAGCGCTTGCACCACTGGAATGCACCCCACCCGTGGTGCCTGGCGAATATACCGTTATTCTTCGTGACCAGGCAGACGCGCTGAGTTTGGCAAACAAGACTATAGAACGATATGGGGGAGAACTCTTCCGTATCATTGATTTCGCATTTACCGGTTTCGACGCGGCACTACCCGATGAGGCCGTGAACGCCCTGCGCAAACATCCGGACGTCGAACGCATCCAATGTAATCTGTTGACTTCCCCTCCCGGCTGACTTTTTGTCGGACTGCCTTCTGGAGAGGATTGCCAAGCTTGCTCACCAAACCGGGAGACAACTGTTACCGGGAAACAACTGTTATACGTTGTTATGCGTTGTTGTCTCCCAAATGTTTACTTTAGCGACCGCTAGACTCAGGCTGTCACCCCCTGCTGCGCCTGCCACTCGAGCCCGCTCCAGATCAGGCCTTCGATGTCGCCGTCCAGGACGTTGTCGGGGTCGTGACGCATGTCGCCGCTTCTATGGTCCTTGATGTACTGCTTGTCGAGCACGTAGGAGCGGATCTGCGAGCCCCATTCGATCGCCTTTTGAACGCCCCTCACCTGCATCTGCTCGTCTAGGCGCTTGCGCTCCTCGCGCTCGAAAAGACGACTTCTCAAGACGGTCATGGCCTTCTCACGGTTCTTGATCTGCGACTTGCCGTCTTGGCAGGTCACCACTATCTCGTCCGAGCTGCCCGGCTTGTAGACCACCCGCACCGCCGAGTCGGTGGTGTTGACCGACTGGCCGCCGGGGCCGGACGAGCGGTAGACGTCGACGCGGACGTCCTTGGGGTCGATGGCGAGCTCGATGGCGTCGTCGATCTCGGGCATGACCTCGACCGAGGCAAAGGAGGTGTGGCGGCGGTTCTGGGCGTCGAAGGGACTCACCCGCACCAGCCGGTGGACGCCGCCCTCGACGTGCAAGAGGCCAAAGGCCCGCTCGCCGCGCACGATGAACTGGGCGTAGTCGACGCCGCCGCCCGAAGCCTCGTTGGTGACCACGTCCAAAATCTCGACGGTGAAGCCCTGGCGCTCGGCGAAGCGGCGGTACATCCGCAAGAGCATGCCCGCCCAGTCCGAGGACTCGGTGCCGCCCGCGCCGGGTTTGACGGTCACAATCGCCGCGGCGTCGTCGTAATCCCCCGAAAAGAGCGTCTCGCGGTAGAGGGCGTCCAGGGTGGCGTCTATGGCCTGCCCTTCCCCCTCGAGCTCTTCCTTTTCTTCCTCCGAGGCCATGTCGAGGAGCTCGGCGAGGCCCTCAATGTCGCCTTCGAGACGCGAGTAATCACCGACCACCCGGCGCAGGCGCGCCGCCTCCCGGCTGACCAGCCGAGCGTTCTCGGGGTCGTCCCAGAGCTTGGGGTTGTTCAGCTCGGGCTCGAGCGCTTCCAGCCGCGCCCTTTTGCCAGCGACGTCAAAGATACCCCCGTAGCGCGAGAAGTCGTTCCTTTTGCTCTTTCATGGTTTGTTCTTTCATGGTTGCCTCCTGGGGCCGAGGGCGGCCCGAGGCTCCACTCTAACAGGACGGGGCGGAAAGGCGAGTCGCCAGGCGAATGGCGCTTACGGTCTCTCCTTGAGACGCTGGCTATACTGGATAGTGTGACCCCCGGGCTGCCGCTCGCCACTCTCGCCGCCTCGCTCTACGGCTTCAACCTGCTTCTCGGGCTGGCGACGTGGCGGCGCTGGCGCGGTACCCAGCGTCTTCACGGGGTTCATCACGCCCTCTACGGCTTGAGCGCCTTGGCGACGCTCCTGGCCCTTGGCCAGGCCGCGTGGGGTCTCCTGCCCCACGCCCTCGGCCTCGCCGTGGTGGCGCTGGCCTTGGCGCTCTTTCCGGGGGCCAGGGGCGGTAGCCGCCGGCATGTGGGGCTGGCGCTGCTCGGGCTGGGCGGTCATCTTGTGAGCTTTGGCTTGCTGTGCTAGGGGGACGCTGTGGATATTCTTGAGGCTATCTTCGCGCGCAAAACCACCAACACCGCCTTTCGGCCCGACCCGGTCACGCTGGAACACCAGCATCTACTTATCACGGCCGCGGGCGCGGCGCCCAGCCACTTCAACTCGCAGCCCTGGCGCTTTATCCTCATCGAAAGGCGCGAGACCATCGAAACGATCGCCGGGATTTCCGGGCGCTCGATGCGCCGCCTCCTCGAGCAGGGCCTCTTCTGGGAACGCTATCGGCCCTACTTCCGCTTCAGTGAGGGCGAGATGGCCGCACGCCGCGACGGCATCCTGATCGACCACCTGCCCGCGCCGCTCAAGCCCTTCATCAAAGGCGCCTTGAGCCCGCAGGGGACCCGACTGATGACCAAGATCGGCGTGCCCAGGCTCTTGGCCGAGGACAACCGCAAGCTGGTGGCGGGCTCGCCGCTCGTCTTGGCGGTCCTTCTCGACAAGCGCGAGTACAAGCCGGAGGCGCTGTCGGGTTTCTACTCGCTCTTCGGCCTGGGCGCGGCGGTGGAGAACATCTGGCTCCTGGTCGCCAGCCTCGGCATGGGCATCCAGTTTATTTCGGCGCCGATGGAGGTCCCCGCGGCCTGGGAGGAGATCGGAGGCCTGCTCAAGGTGCCCGAAGAGCTAAAGCTGATGGCGCTCTACCGCCTCGGCTACCTGCCCGAGGCGGGAACGCGGCCGAGCATCGACTGGAGCAGCCGCCAGCGCAAGACGGTCGCGCAGCTCGCCTGCCGCGAGGTCTGGGGGGAAGCCGAGCGGGAGGCGGAGCAGAGACCCGCGCCGGCCGCCACCAGCCAAACGAGGAGTTTGCCTTGACCACCCCCCCGCCGACGGTGCGCGGCCTGGCTACCGCCGTGCCGCCCTTTAAGCTCGAGCAAGCCGAGGCCAGAGCGCTCGCCCGCCACCTCTTCGAGGGTGCCTTTAGCGACGTCGACCGCCTCTTGAGCGTCTTCGACAACGCCGGCATCCAGAGCCGTTATGTGGCCCGGCCGCTCGAGTGGTTTGGCCAAGCGCACACCTTCGAGGAGAAGAACGCGGTCTACGCCGAGGTCGGCTTGGAGCTCGCCTGTCGGGCCGCCTGCCGGGCCTTGCGGCGCGCGGGTGCGGACGCCGGCGAGGTGGGCGCGGTGGTCTTCGTCTCGAGCACCGGCCTGGCCACGCCGAGCCTGGACGCCTACCTGATCCAGCGCCTGGGCCTGCCCAGAAG
>JALZLY010000368.1 GCA_030858465.1 Deinococcota bacterium | reverse complement strand
CGCTTGGCCTTTTGGCGGCGGTTGGGCAAGATGAACAGGCCCAGGCCGGCCAAGGTGAGGCCGGCCATGATGCCGGTGATGTCGAAGGCCAGACCCGACACGAAGGCCACCACCGCCGCGCCGATGCCGATGCCGCCGATGCCCAGGAGGCCCGACTGCACCACCGCCGCCTGAAAGGCCTCGGCCAGGCGCCGCGACTCCTTCTCTTCGTCGTAGCCCTTCAAGACGTCCTCGGCGCTCCGCCTCAGGTTCCTGATGAGCGCCTCGCGGTCGTAGGCGAAGCGCCCGCCGATGTCGCCCATCACCCGCTCCTCGCCCGCCCGCCGGCGGTCGTTGACAAAGGCCATCACGTCCTCCCAGAACTGCAGGTTGCGGTCGATGTACCAGTCGACCAGGGCGCTCACCGCCCGCTCCATCTCCTTGTCGGCGCCGCGGATCACCTTGAGCGTGAACTCCTCGCTGACCTTGTCGCGGCGCCACACCAGGTCGGCCATGCGCCCCAGTCTGACGGTGTCGTCGAAAAAGGCGTCGCCGCGCCGCTCGACCTCCAGGAGGACCATCTTGATGCGGGTGAGGTAGCTCTCGAACTCGCGCGCCATGTCCTTGCGGTACTGGCCGAGTTGCCGATCGACCTCCTCCAGGGTGCGCTTGTCGTCCTCTAACAGTTCAAGCTGCTCAGCCACCGCCACCTGGTACTTCTGGGCCAGACGCCGAGCCACCCCCAGGGGGGTCAGCATCTTGAGCTTGAGGCGCTCGCCCTCGGCGAGGTGGTCGTGGATAAAGCGCTCGAGCTCGAGCAAGCCGGTCTTGGCGAGCGCGCCGGCGTCGCGGGCCTTTTTGGCTCTGAGGGCGCGGCGGCCGTAGACGCCGAAGACCCGCGGGGTGACGTTCAGGTTCTCTCTGGCGTGACTGCTCACGTAGGCAAGGACCTTCTCGCGCTCGTCCTCGGTCTCCAAGATGTCGAGCTTGTTGACCACGATAACGATCTTCTTGCCCCAGGAGGCGATGAGCTCCAAGAACTTGCGCTCGGACTCGGTGAAGGGCCGGTCGGCGCTGGTCACGAAGAGGACCAGGTCGGCGCGCGGGATAAAGCGCTCGGTCAGCTCCTGGTGGTGGGTGATGATGGCGTTGGTGCCGGGGGTATCGACGAGCGCCAGGTTCCTGAGGAGCTCGTGGGGGACCTCGCGCCGGAGGACGAAGTCGCTCTCTTGGACCTCGCGTGGGGTGTCGCCGTAGCGCAGGATGTGGATGCGCTCGGTCGTCGGGGTGACGCCCTCGGGTAGGATATCGGCGCCCAGGAGCGCGTTGAGAAAGGTAGACTTGCCCGAGTTGTACTCGCCCGAGACCACCAGCATAAAGATGCCCTCGAGGTCTCTTAGGGCCGTCTTGAGGTCATGGATGTCGTCCCTTTCGGCGTTCACCCGGTCGAGCAGACTGCGCAGGTCGGCCACCACCGCGCGCTCGCGGCTCAGGAGCTCGCGCGTCGGCTCGTCGAGGTTGAAATCCATAGGCGCTAGAATAGCATTTTGCTTCATGAGCCCCCTTGGACACTTGGACTCTTGGACAACCCGATGACGAGGCCACCCCTTGCTTCGCGGACATGCTGTGATAGCATATATAGCATATTCAGTCTCTGGAAGCGGATTTCTCCGAGGTCTTTGCACACCACCGTTTCCCGAAGGAGGGCTAGGCAACGGATGGAGCAAACGAAGCAGTTTGGCGACGTGACCTGGCCGATGCTGACGCCGCCACCTTTTTCGTCGTGATCGGCTAGTGGCGGTGGAGACGGCGGTGAAGATAGCGGTGGAGCAGGCCTGGAGCGAGGGCGTCCGCCTCTTCGACAGCGGGGCGTTCTGGGAGTGCCATGAGGCCCTGGAGCCGCTGTGGATGGCCGCCACAGGGCTCGACAAGGACTTCTACAAGGGTGTCATCCTCTTGGCGGCGGCGCTCCACAAGGCGCGGCCCATGGGCAGCGCCCGCGGCGGTCGCCGCAACTACGCCAAGGCGCTGGTCAGATTGGCGCCCTTACCCGATCATTACCACGGTGTAGCGGTAAGGGAGCTCGAGGCCGTCGTCCACGCGGCCCTGCGCGACCCCGCGCTCGAGCCGCGGCTCCCCCTGCGGGGTCGCGGGAAGGAAGGCGGCGAGGGGAGCGGCTTGCTAGACTGAAGGGGTGCAAAACAGACCCGAAAAACGCGACGGCCTCCTCCACGAACAGCGGCGCGCCCGCCGGCCGCAGACCACCGCGCGGCTCAGAAGGTCGCGCCGGGACCGCGTCCTCTTGGGCGTCCTGGGCGGCGTCGCCGAGTTCACCGGCCTGCCTCCCCTGTGGCTGCGCGTGGGCTACGGGCTCAGCGTGGCGGTGAGTGCCGGGGTGACGCTGGCCGCTTATCCCGTCCTGTGGCTGTTGCTGCCCGGACCAGCGCCGGATGAAGCCGCCGGAACCTGAAGACGTTGCTTGTCCAGCTCGGCTCGTCCACAAGCCGCCATTCACGTCCAGGACCGCTCCGCTCACCGACCTCCGGCCCTGACCCTGCTTGCATGTAGTATCGCGGCTGTGCTTTAATCATCTCGCCACCCCGCGAGCTTAGGCTGTGGCGGCACTTATCGAGAGCGGTTGAGGGACCTGGCCCTGAGACACCGCAGCAACCAGCCTTCATTCAGGCGGGTGCTAAATCCAGCCGGAGGGGGCGTCACGATGACGCGCATCCGGAAAGATGAGGCGGAGAACGCCTCGAGACCGCGAGCCATAGGTCAGGCCCACTAGGGCCTAAGGGCTAGTGCCCTTAACCACTAGGGCCTAAGGGCTAGTGCCCTTAACCTAGCGGACAAGGAGGCGAAGATGACGGTCACACCCGTCACAACCCAGCGAATGCCCAGCGCGGCCTGACGGTTTTTGGCCGCTGGTCGCTTGCTGCCTCTCGCGCCCGGGCGCGGAGGCGTCTCGTGCTTTTTATCTTCTCTCAACATTTTTATCCTCTCTCAACAAAGGAGCCCCTCATGGCCTACCGCTTCGAAACCCTGCAAATCCACGCCGGACAGGACCTCGAGCCGACCACTAGGTCCCGCGCCGTGCCCATCTACGCGACCAGCTCCTTCGTCTTCGAGAGCGCCGAGCACGCCGAGGACCTCTTCGCGGGCAAAAGGAGCGGCAGTCAGTACGGGCGGATGCACAACCCGACGGTCGAGGCCTTCGTGAGGCGGCTCGTGGCCTTGGAGGACGGCGCGGCGGGCGTCGCCCTCGCCTCGGGCCAGGCGGCTACCACCACCATACTCTTGACGCTGGCCTCTCCCGGCGCCCACCTGGTCTTTTCCCGGGAGATGTTCGGCGGCACCTTCGCGGTGGCGACCAAGCTTTTGGAGCCCTGGGGCTGCCACACCAGCATGGTCGAGCCGGTGGTGGACGCCGTCGCCGAGGCTATCCAGGAGAACACCGTGGCGGTCTGGCTCGAGACCATCGCCAATCCGAGCGGCTCGGTCCCGGATATCGCCGCCATTGCCGCCCTCTGCCGGGAACGGGGCGTGCCCTTGGTGGTCGATAACACCTGGGGCTGCGGCGGCTATCTCTGCCGGCCCCTGGCGCAGGGCGCCGACATCGCCCTTCACTCGGCGACGAAGTGGATCGGCGGGCACGGTACCTTTATCGGCGGCGCCGTCGTCGAGGCGGGGCGCTTCGACTGGAACAGCCCCAAGTTTCCGGCCTTTTCAAAGGCGGACAGTCGCGGCCGGAGCTACCTGTCGCGGGGCGGCGACACCGCCTTTACCAGCCGCGCCCACGACCTGGGGCTGTTTACCATGGGCATGACGCTGTCGCCCTACCACGCCTCGCTCGCCCTGCAGGGGCTCGAGACCCTGTCGCTAAGGGTGCGGCGCGCCTGCGACTCGGCCCTGGCGCTGGCAAGCTGGCTCGAGAACCACCCCAAGGTGAGGCGCGTCCTCTACCCCGGCCTCCCCTCGCACCCCTCGCATGAGACGGCCCAGCGCACGCTCCAAAACGGCTTTGGCGCCGTCCTCGCCTTCGAGGCTGGCAGCGAGGCGGCGGCGCGGACCTTTCTCGACCGCGTCCGCCTCGCCTCGCACCTCGCCAACATCGGCGACGCCAAGACGGTGGTCATCCACCCCTGGACGACCACCCACGCGGGCCTGCCGCCGGAAGCCAGGCGCCAGGCCGGGGTGACGCCGGAGCTGGTCAGGCTGTCGGTGGGCCTCGAGGACATTGGCGACCTCGAGGCCGACCTCGAGCAGGCCCTGGCCTAGTGGAGGATAGGCCTAGTGGAGGATAGATGGCGCGGACCCTGATCCACGAGACCTGGGGCGACCACGCCGCCCTCATCGCCCGCAGCGAGGCGGAGGCCTCGGGCAGCGTCGGCCCGGTGCAGCCCCGTCTCGTCGACGTGGCGACTTACCACGACCCGCTCACCTTGCAGTACGGCGGGATCTTGGCGCACGTCGCGGTCGCCTTTGAGACCTACGGCAGCCTCAACCGGGCGCGCGACAACGCCATTCTCCTCTGCCACGCCCTCACCGGCTCGGCGCACGCGGCGGGCCTCGGCGACGCGCGCGAGGTGCCCGGCTGGTGGGACCCGCTCGTCGGCCCCGGCAAGGCCGTCGACACCAGAGAGCACTTCGTCGTCTGCTCGAACATCCTGGGCGGCTGCTACGGCAGCACCGGCCCGAGCAGCCTGAACCCGAAGACCGGCCGGGCCTATAGGCTGGACTTTCCGCGTTACACGGTGCGCGACATGGTGACGGTGCAGCGGCGCCTCCTCGACAGGCTGGGCGTGCAGTCGCTCAAGGCCGTCGTCGGCGGCAGCATGGGCGGGATGCAGGTGCTCGAATGGGCGGCGATGTACCCGGGCTTCGTCCGCGGCATGGTGCCGATCGCGGTGGGCGCCCGGCACTCCGCCTGGGCCATCGGCCTGAACGAGGTCGCCCGCCGCGCCATCACCTCGGACCCCCTCTGGCGGGGGGGGGACTACCCTCAGGGGCGCCAGCCCGAGACCGGTCTGGGGCTGGCCCGGGCGGTCGCCATGCTCTCTTATCGCTCGTTTGACTCGCTCGAGAGCAAGTTCGGCCGCGAGCGGGTGAGCGCCTCGCGGGGGCTCCTCGAGCCGAGCTTCGAGATCGAGTCCTATCTGAGCTACCAGGGCGTCAAGCTGGTCAAGCGCTTCGACGCCAACACCTACCTCTACATCACCAAGGCGATGGACGACTACGACCTGAGCGAGGACCGCGGGCGGCTCGCGGAGGTGCTGAGGGGGATGCGCCTGCCCGCCCTGGTCATGGGCATCGACTCGGACGTGCTCTACCCCGAAAGCGAGCAGAAGGCGCTGGTAGAGGCGCTGCCCCGGGCCGACTACGCCTCTATCCGCTCGCCGCACGGCCACGACGCCTTTCTGATCGAGTTCCCGCAGCTCGCTGTGCGGCTCCGGCGCTTTTTGGGGTCGGTCGTGTAGCAGCGGGCGTGCAGCCAGGTTTCTCAGCCCTCTTTGTGTTACATATTTGGCTAAGGCGAAAGCTTTGGCTAAGGCGAAAGGAAGCCTTTATGAGTCCGAACAATCCCCAGACCATCGACGCCGCTATCGCGCAGCTCAAGGACTGCCGGGAACGCGAAGAGCAAAAGTATGGCGAGCAGGTGAAAGAACTCGGCCGCCTGAGCAGCGAGGCGCCCGCGCCCGACCCCTGCGTGGACGCCTTCAACAGGCTGGTGCAGGAGATTCTCGACCACGGCGGCAGCCACGACGAACTGGACCTCGGCGAGCTCCGCGAGGAGATCGGGCGGGTGATGGCCGTGCGCCGCCAGGCCAAGAACAAGGGAGGCCGGGGGGGCTGATGCGCCCCTCCCCGCTGCAAGCGGCGGCCCTCCTGGGCGGGCTGGCGGTGGCCTTCGGCGCCTTTGGTACGCACGCGCTCGAGGGCGTGATCGAGCCGCGGCGACTCATCACCTTCGAGACGGCGGTGCGCTACCAGATGTTTCACGCCCTGGCGCTCTTGGCGCTCGCCGCCCTGCCGAGGGGGACGCATAGGGCCGCGCCCTTTTTCCTCTTCGGCAGCCTCGTCTTTTCGGGCAGCCTCTACGGACTGGTCTTTACCGGCGCGGGCTGGCTCGGCGCGGTGGCGCCCATCGGCGGCGTCTCGATGATCAGCGGCTGGGCCGTGCTTCTCTTCACGGCGGCTCCGCGTCGTCCGCAAGATTAGAGGAAGCAAGAAAGGCGGCCCGAAGGCCGCCTGACTGTCTGGTTGAGCTGTCTGGTTGAGCTGTCTGAACGTGAGCGTCTAGAAGTCCATGCCGCCCATGCCGCCCATACCGCCCATGTCGGGGGCGCCGCCGGGGGCGCCCTTTTCCTTCTCGGGCTTGTCGGCGATGACCGCTTCGGTGGTCAGCAGCAGCGAGCCGATCGAGGCCGCGTTCTGCAGGGCGGCGCGGGTCACCTTGGCGGGGTCGACGATGCCGGCTTTGATCATGTCGTCGACGAACTCGCCGGTCTCGGCGTTGTAGCCGTAGCGGCCGTCGTTCTTGCCCTTGATGGCGTTGACGACGACGGAACCTTCGGCGCCGGCGTTCAAGGCGATCTGGCGGGCCGGCTCCTCGAGCGCGCGCATCAAAATGCGGGCGCCGGTCTTCTCGTCGCCTTCGAGGCTAGCGAGCAGCCCTTCGACCGCGCCGATGGCGTGGATCAGGGTGACGCCGCCACCGGCGACGACGCCCTCTTCGACGGCCGAACGGGCGGTCGAGAGCGCATCCTCGAAGCGGTGCTTCTTCTCCTTGAGCTCGGTCTCGGTGGCCGCGCCGACGCGGATCACCGCGACGCCGCCGGCCAGCTTGGCGAGGCGCTCCTGGAGCTTCTCGCGGGCATAGTCGGAGTCGGTGTTGTCGATCTCGCCGCGGATCGCCTTGACGCGGGCTTCGATGCCCTTGGTGTCGCCCTGGCCCTCGATGACGGTAGTTTCGTCCTTGGAGATGCGGATGCGCTTGGCGCGGCCGAGCATGTCCATCTTGGTGTTCTCGAGCTTGAGGCCGAGCTCTTCGCTGACCACTTCGCCGCCGGTGACCGAGGCGATGTCCTTGAGCATCTCCTTGCGGCGGTCGCCGAAGCCGGGGGCCTTGACCGCGGCGATGTTCAGGGTGCCGCGCAGCTTGTTGACGACCAGGGTGGCGAGTGCTTCGCCTTCGATGTCCTCGGCGATGATGAGCAGCGGCTTGCCGGTCTGGGCGACCTGCTCCAGGACCGGCAGGAGGTCCTTCAAGGCCGAGATCTTCTTCTCGTGGATGAGGATGTAGGCGTCTTCTAAGACCACTTCCATCGCCTCGGAGTCGGTGATGAAGTAGGGGCTAAGGTAGCCCTTGTCGAACTGCATGCCCTCGACCACGGTGAGGTCGGTGTCTAAAGTCTTCGACTCCTCGACGGTGATGACGCCGTCCTTGCCGACCTTGTCCATCGCCTCGGCGATCAGGTCGCCGATCTCACGGCTGTTGGCGCTGATGGCGGCGACTTCGGCGATGGCCTTGGAGTCCTCGATCGACTTGGCCATGGTGCGGATCTCTGCGACGGCCACTTCGACGGCCTTGTCGATACCGCGCTTTAGGGCCAGCGGGTTGGCGCCGGCGGCGACGTTGCGGAGGCCCTCGCGGACGATCGACTGGCCGAGCACGGTGGCGGTGGTGGTGCCGTCACCGGTGATGTCGTTGGTCTTGCTGGCGATCTCGATGAGCAGCTTGGCGCCGATGTTCTCCAAGCCGTTGGAGAGTTCGATGTCCTTGGCGACGGTCACGCCGTCCTTGGTGATGGTCGGCGAGCCGAACTTCTTCTCGAGGACCACGTTACGGCCCCTGGGGCCCAAGGTGACTTTGACCGCGTTGGCGACGGCGTTGACGCCGCGCTCCAAGCTGCGACGGGCTTCTTCTTGGAAAACTAGTTCTTTAGCCATGACTGCTCCTTTACTGGACGACCGCGTGAATATCGCGTTCGCTCAAAATCATCAGGTCTTTGCCGTCTAGGCTGATCTCGGTGCCGCCGTACTTGGCGAAGACCACGGTGTCGCCTTCTCTCACCTCGAGGTCGACGCGCTGGCCCGAGTCGAGCACCTTGCCCGAGCCGACCGCGAGCACCTTGCCGCGCTGGCTCTTCTCCTTGGCGGTGTCGGGCAGGACGATGCCGCTGGCGGTGGTGGTAGGCTCGTCGATGACCTCGACGACGACCTTATCGCCTAATGGTTTTAACTGCATGAATAGACCTCCGGGTTGTTGGTGAGGGCTTTGCCCCACAGATTTTTAGCACTCACAAGCCGCGAGTGCTAATTCCGCCTGTATTATTACGCTATCGCCAGGCAGTTGTCAAGTAGCTTGAGTCTCGAGGACTCAGATTAAGCCGGGGACGCCAAGAACTTGCCTTTCGCAGGCTAACACGGCCGCAGACCTCCGCTGTCGGCCCCCTAACCCTGGCGCAGGCCCAGGATCATGCTGGGGACGAAGGCCGCGGCAAAGGGCACGTTGGCGGTCAGGAGCTCGAGCAGACCCCGCCACGTCTGGTTCAAGGGCTCGGCGCCCAAGAGAGGGTCCATGCTCTCCTGGACGCGCGGCCAATCGATGCTCACAAAGCCGTAGTAGGCCAGGAGCTGAAGGCAGATGAAGAGCACGCCGAGAAGCAGGGCCATGAGCTTGCTCACCTTCTTGAGGGTGTAGCCCACCGCGAAACCGGCGAGCGCGCCGAAGGTGAGCTGGCCCAGGTAGGGCATGAGGCTGTCGAGGTCGGGCAGGTCCACCGCGAGAGCTTACCACGGCGCGTGCTTGCGCCCTTACTGTCGCGCCCTTACTGGTGGCGCAGAGCCTCGATCGGGTCGAGCCGCGCCGCGCGCCAGGCCGGCACCACCCCGAAAAAGACGCCGATTGCGGCCGACACGCCCACCGCCAGAAAGACGGCCGACGGCGTGACGACGGCGGGCAGGCCGAAGCCCCGCTGCAAGACCAGGGTGCCGAGCCAGGCGAAGAGCAGGCCCAGGGCCCCGCCGATCAGGCTGAGCACCACCGCTTCGACCAGAAACTGCAGGACGACATCGCGCCTCGTCGCGCCGATCGCCTTGGCGACGCCGATCTCGCGGGTGCGCTCGGTGACCGTCACCAGCATGATGTTCATGATGCCGATGCCGCCGACGAGCAGCGAAATCCCGGCGATGGCGGTGAGAAAGAGGGTGAGCACCTCGAACACCTCGCTGAAGGAGGCGATGACCTCTTGCAGCGAGCTGACCCTGAAGTCCTGGCTGCCGTCCCGGCGCTCCAAAAGCGCAGCCTGGACCCGCTCCTCGGTCGCCGCGACCTCGTCCGGGCTCTCGGCGCTGAGGATTATTTGCGCCACCCGCTCCGTCCCCGCCGCCGCCAGGGCCCGCCCGACGGGCAAGAGGGCGGTGGGACTGGCGCGCGCCTCGTCCGCGCCGCCCGGCCCCGCCTGGGCGAAGGGCGGCAGCACGTCCTCGACGATGCCGACCACGGTGAAGACCTGACTGAAGGCTTGAGCGCTCAGCGTCACGCGCATCCCGACGGCCTCCGAACTATTGGACGTGCCCAAGAGCGGCGCGGCCGCCGCCTGGTTGAGCACCAGCTCGTCGTCCCCGGCAAAGGCCCGGCCGGCCAGCAGGCGCTGGCGCGCCACCTCGAGATAGGCCGGGGTGGTGCCGACCGCCGCCAGCGTCAGGCTCGCCTCGGGCCCGCGCGCGGTCGCCGCCAGGGCGATGACGGGCGCGACCGCCGCCACCCCCTCGAGCTCCGCGAGTGCCGCGGCGTCCTCTAAGCTGAGCGTGCTGGCCGCGCCGGAGCCCGGCCCGAAGGTCAGCCCCTGGCCCCTGGGCGCCCCCGGCGTCACCGTGATCCTGGTCGAGCCCAGATCGGCAAAGGCGCCCGTCACGGTCTCGCTGACCCCCTGGCCGATGGCGATGAGCAGGACCACCGAGCCGATCCCGATGATGATGCCCAGCGAGGTCAGAAAGCTGCGCAGCTTGGCCGCCCGGATGTTCTCGAGCGCGGCCGCGAAGTAGTCCCCTAGCCTCATAGCAGCCTCATACCCCTAGCCTCATTCATACCTAGCCTCATAGCGGCCTTACGGCTTCCCGCCTTCACAGGGCCCGCGCGGCGCGCAGCGGCTTGGCCACCGCGCGATCCTCTCTGATCTCGCCGTCGAAGAGGCGGACGATGCGCCCGGTGTGGCGGGCGATGTCCTCGTCGTGGGTGACCATAAGGATGGTCGCACCGCCCTCGTTTAGCTCCTGCAGGAGCGCCAAGACGCTCTCGCCCGTCCTCGAGTCGAGGTTGCCGGTCGGCTCGTCGGCCAAGATCATGACCGGGTCGTTGACGAGCGCCCGGGCGATCGCCACCCGCTGCTGCTGCCCGCCCGAGAGTGCGCTGGGCAGGTGGTGGGCGCGGTCGGCGAGGCCGACCCTGCGGAGCATCGCCTCGGCGCGCCGCCGCCGCTCGGCCACGGGCACGCCGGCGTAGAGCAGCGTCATGGCGACGTTGTTCAGGGCGGTGGCCCTAGCGAAGAGGTTGAAGGACTGGAAGATGAAGCCCAGCTTCTCGCGGCGCAGGCGCGCGAGTTCATCGTCGCCCTTGCTGCCTACCTCCTCGCCGTGAAGGCGCAGGCTGCCCGCGGTCGGGCGGTCGAGCAGCCCGAGCAGGTTTAACAGCGTGGACTTGCCCGAGCCCGACCTGCCCATGATCGCCACGAACTCGCCCGCGCGCACCGTCAGCGAGAGGTCGCGCAGGGCCGTGACGGCGCTGGCGCCGGGGTAGGTCTTGGTCACCCCGCGCAGTTCGGTGATCGGCGCCGTCTCCTGACGAGCATGGTTTTCAGCGGTCGTAGGCTCGAGGGTCATAGCCTCAATAGTAAGGGCCGAAGTCTCAAAATTCCCATCACCTCGTTACGGTATAATGACATATGTCGTTTCGAATCTCTCCTGGCGCCTCCTCCGCCCTGGCCCGCGGCGAGGCCGTCGTGGCGCTCGAGTCCACCGTCATCACCCACGGCCTGCCGCGGCCGGAGAACCTGCGGCTCGCCCGCGAGCTCGAGGAGACCGTCCGCGCCGCGGGGGCCTTGCCCGCCACCGTCGGCGTCATCGGCGGCGAGCTCGTCGTCGGTCTGGAGGAGGACGAGCTCGAGCACCTCGCCGGGGCGGACGCCGACAAGGCCTCGCTCTGGAACCTCTCCGCGCTTCTGGCGAGCGGCAGGGACGCGGGCACCACCGTCGCCACCACCCTCTACGCCGCTCACCGCGCCGGCATCAGCGTCTTCGCCACGGGCGGTCTCGGCGGCGTACATCCCGAGCAGGGCGAGCAGGCTTTCGACGAGTCGGCGGACCTCGCCGCCTTGGCGCGCTATCCGCTCCTGGTGGTGTGCAGCGGCGCCAAGTCGATCCTCGATGTGGCGGCCACCTTGGAGAGGCTCGAGAGCTTGGGCGTCGCCGTCCTCGGCTACCGGAGCGACCGTCTGGCGGGCTTCTACAGCCCGGAAACGCGCCTGGCCGTGGCCGCCCGCGCCGACACGCCCGCCCAGGTGGCCAGGCACTATAGAATGCAAGCCGAACTCGGCCTGACGGCGTCCGTGGTGGTCAGCAAGCCGGTGTCCGCGGGGCTGGCCGAGGCCGAGCTGGCCGCCTGGCTGGCCCAGGCGAGGCAAGAGGCCCGTGAGGCCGGAGTGCGCGGCAAGCGTCTCACGCCCTTCCTGCTCTCCCGCTTGGCCGAGCTCTCGGGAGGCCGCAGCCTGGAGGTCAACCTGCGGCTGCTAAAGGAAAACGCCCGCCTCGCCGCCGAGTTGGCCCTGGCCCTGGGGGCGCGGATGGACGGGGCGGCAGGGCAAAGCGCGGCGTCCACAGTGGGCCATGAACGGGTGAACCATGAGCGGGTGAACCATGAGCGGGCGGGCCCTGAGCGGGTGAGCCCTGAGAGGGTGAGGGATGGATAACACGACGAGACAAGCTCCAAGACCCGACAGCGCGCGGCGCCTGGGCGACATCTTGCGCGAGACGCGCATCGCCAAGGGGCTCGAGCTCTCGGACGTCGCCGAGGTGACCCACGTCCGCAAGGAGTACCTCAAGGCGCTCGACGAGGGCCGCTACCAGGACCTGCCCGAGGACGTCTACGCCCGCAACTTCGTGAGGCTCTACGCCCAGACGCTGGGCATCAGCGACACCCAGCTCCTGGAAAAGTTCAAGCGCGAGCGTCACTCCGCAGCTCAGAGCGCGGGCCAGAGTGCGGGCCAGAGCGCGGGCCAGAGCGCGGCTCCCCCACCTCCCCCAAGAGCGCCGGTGATCGGCGCCGACCCCAACGTGGCCATCGCCAAGGCGCCCGCGAGGCAACCTTCACCGGCACCCGAGCGGGCGGCGGAGGAGCCGTCCACGGCTCAAGGCGAGACGCCCGGCGAGGCGCCCAGGCGCGCCCCCCGACCGGCGCCCCCCGACACGTCCGCCGTTACGCCTGGAGTCATCCCGGTGACCCGCCGGAGCTCGAGGGATACCACGCCGGCCAACACCATGCCGGCCAAGCTGCCGTCCAAGCTGTCGTCCAGCCTCGACAGGGACTTCTGGACCGGCGATCCCAGCAAGCGGCGCGGCAGTCCGCTCCTCTGGCTGCTCGCGCTCACCGTCCTGCTCGCCGCCCTCGGGGTCTGGTGGGCCGCCACCAACCTCCGCCCCGGCCCCGCCGAGGTCGCGCCCGAAGCGCCGCCCGGGACCACCGCTAGCCCCTCGATCATCCCGCTGGCGCCCAGCAGCGAAGCGCCGTCCCCGGCCGTCCCCGAGGGCGGCACCGCGCCCAGCAGCGTGACCCTGTCGATCTCTTCGACGCCGCCCGGCGCGGAAGTGAGCGTCGACAACTTCTACCTGGGCAACACGCCCTTGCAGTTTCCCATCCGCGCCCGCGAGAGCGGTGTGGTCCGGCTCAGCTTGGAGGGCCACGAGACGGCCGAGTTCAGCGAGACCCTGGCCACCGACCGCTCCTTCAACGTCGAGCTGCAGCCGCTTGCGGACGGGGCAGCGGAGGTGCCGGCGACGGCAGCGGGCGGCGAGGGCAACATCGTCATCACCGTCGAGTCGGCGCCGAGCTGGCTCGAGGTCTGGAGCGGCGGCGCGCGCAACGAGGGCGAGCGGCTCCTCTACACCACGGCGCAGCCGGGCCAGCGCTTCGAGTTCCCCCTGCCCGTCTACGTCCACGCCGGCGCGGCCAGCAGCATCCGCGTGAGCCTGAACGGCCAGTCCGCCGGCACCCTCGGCTCGGGCGGCGAGGTGGTGGGGCGGCTCTTTCGGTGAGGGGCAGTTTGAAGGTTAGAAGGTTAGAAGGTTGGAAGGTTCTGAACCTTCAAACTTTTGAACCTTTCAACCTTCCAACCCTCACCAATGCAGTGCAGCGCGACAAGCCCCAGCGCGCGATAGCGTAGACTTTGTCCGTGATATGGTTTCTCGCGCTCCGCTCGCTCGGTCAGCGCCTCGTCCGCACCTTTTTGACCACCCTGGGCATCGCCGTGGCGGTGGGCTCCACGGTGATCTTTCTCTCCCTGGGCGAGGGGCTCAGGCAGGTCTATACCGCGCAGCTCAGCGCGATCGGCCCCGACCTCCAGGTGAGCTACGGGCCCTTCGACGGGCTGTCGATCTCGGGCGTTCCCGAGCTGCCTACCGACTACATCGGCGAGCTCGAGGCCGAGGCCGACACCTACGGCATCACCGCCATCACCCCGCTCATCTTCTACGTCCGCGGCGGCCTCAACCCGGCGACCTCTTTTCTCTTCCAGGGCCTGCCCGCCGCCAAGCCCATCGGCGAGATCTACTTCGACTACGAGGTGCTCGAAGGCCGCAGTCTGAGCGCCGAGGACGAAGGACGGAACGTGGCGGTCATCGGCCAGAACGCCGCCGAGCGCGCCCGCGTAGGTCTAGGCGGCACCCTGCGCTTAAACCCGCAGAGCTCGTTCGAGATCGTTGGCGTCGCCAGAAGCGGTGGCAGGGTCGTCGACAACGCGGTGGTGGTGCCGATCAGCAGCCTGCAGGAGGCCATCGGCATCTACGACCGGGTGAACTTCCTGGCGCTCGAGCTGAGCGAGGGCTGGCGCGCCGCCGAGATCGGCGCGGCACTGGCAGGACGCTTTCCCGACCTGGGCTTTCAGACGCGCGAGGACGTCCTGGGCGTCATCAACCAGGCCATTCGCATCGGCGACGTGGTCAGGCTGGGCATCAGCGCCATCGCCCTGATCGTCGGCGCCATCGCGGTCGCCAACACCGTCCTCATGAGCGTCTTCGAGCGCACCAGGGAGTTCGGCCTGGTGCGCGCACTGGGCGCCAAGCCACGCTTTCTCTTCGGCCTGGTGCTCGCCGAGTCGGTGCTCTTAAGCCTCATCGGCGCGGCCGTCGGCGTGCTCCTGGGGCGGCTCGGCATCTTCGTGGTCAACAACGTGTCGATGGACCTGATCGGCTTGGAGGTCGCCGCCCTGACCCTGCGCCTCCTGCTCTTCGCGGTGGCCCTGGCTATCTTCATGGGCCTCTCCTCGGGCCTGCTGCCCGCCGCCCGCGCCGCGCGCATCCCCATCACCGTGGCGATGGCCAGGGAATAGCGGGAGCATGCTCAGAGCTGACAGGCTCTCCAAGGTCTACGCCAGCCCCGGCGGCGACGTGATCGCCCTTACGGACTTCAGCTTCACCTTCGCGGCCGGCAGGGTGACCGCCGTGATGGGGCCGTCGGGCTCGGGCAAGTCCACGCTGTTAAACCTCTTAGCCGGCTTCGACACCCCCTCGAGCGGCGAGATCTGGCTGGACGGCCGCAAGCTGACGGCCCTCAGCGAGAACGAGCGCGCCGAACTCCGCCTCCTCGAGTTCGGCTTCGTCTTTCAGTCCTTCAACCTGATTTCGGTTCTGAGCGCCGAGCAGAACGTGGCCTTTCCCGTGGGCCTGGCCGGCAAGCCGCCCGCCGAGCGGCTCAAGAAGGCGCGGGCGCTGCTGGCGCGCTTCGGCGTGGGCCACCGCGCCGGCTCTCTGCCCTTTCGCCTCTCGGGTGGCGAGCGCCAGCGCGTGGCGATCGCCCGGGCGCTGGCGAATGACCCCAAGGTGATCTTCGCCGACGAGCCTACCGGCAACCTCGATTCCAAGAGCGGCGGCGTGGTCTTGGCCGCGCTCCTGGACGTGGCGAGCGAGGGCAAGACGGTCATCGTGGTGACCCACGACCCGCGCCTGGCCGGGCGCGCCGACGTGGTGGTCGAGCTCGAGGACGGCCGGCTCAAGCCGTCAGCAAGGATCGCCGTTTCGAAAGCCGTGTGAGCGGGCAGGAGCGAGGAGAAGGGTGGAGGTGCGAGAGACTACCTTCCTTTTGCTCGCTCGGTTCAAGGCCCCCGATAGCCGCCCGCAGCTTCCCATCGCGGCGAGTTCTCAGGCACCCGTGCTCGCTATGGGGGTCTGTGGTCTTTGTGGTGGTCTTTGTGGTGGTCTTTCAGCGCCGCGCGCGCGTATCGCGGTAGCTCGTCACCATAGCCGGAATAAGGCAACAAATGTGAGCAGCGCGAGCAAAACAAGCTGCTCCGTCACAGCACCCTAGCGATGATTGCTGCCGCGGCGGCCGTAAGCACGACCACCAGCCACGGCGGCCACTTCCAGAACGAGAGCACCAGGAACGCACCTAACGCGAGAGCGAAGTCGACGGGTCGGAAGATGGCGCTCGTCCACACCGGACTGTAGAGCGCCGCCAAGAGGATGCCGACCACCGCGGCATTAACGCCGCGCAAAGCCGCCTGGACGGGCGACAGGGCGCGGAGCCCGTCCCAGAAGGGCAGGACGCCGATGAGCAGCAAGAAGGACGGCACGAACACGGCCACGAGCGCTACCGTGGCTGTCCACAAACCGGCAAAGCCCGGCTGCATCACCGCGCCCAGGTAGGCGGCGAAGGTGAAGAGCGGCCCCGGCACCGCCTGCGCCGCGCCGTAGCCCGCGACGAAGGTCTCGTTGTCCACCCAGCCGGGCGGCACCACCTCGGTTTGCAGGAGCGGCAGGACCACGTGCCCGCCGCCGAAGACGAGCGAGCCCGCCCGGTAGAAGGAGTCGAAGACGGCTAGGGGAAAGCTCGCTGAGGCTTCCCTCAAGACGGGCAGGACCAGGAGCAGGCCGAAGAACAGTGTGAGCAGCAGGGCGCCGACGCGCCGCTTGATGCGGTAGTGGCCGTGCTTCTGGGGGATGAGGGGCTCACCGGGCAAGAGACGCCAGCCGATGAAGCCGCCCGCCAAGATGATGAGCACCTGCCCCAGGCTGGTCGGCCAGGCGAGCGCGGCGATAGCCGCGAGGACTGCAACGGTGATGCGCGGCCGGTCGGGCGTGAGGTTCGTCGCCATGCCCCAGACCGCGTGCGCCACCACCGCGACCGCTACGATCTTGAGCCCTTGCAGCCAGCCCGCCTCGCTGATGTCGCCAATCGCGCTCACCCCAAAGGCGAAGGCGATGAGGGCCAGGGCTGAGGGAAGCGTGAAGCCGAGCCAGGCCGCGAAGCCTCCCCACACTCCGGCTCGAGCCATGCCCATGCCGATGCCTACCTGCGAGCTGGCCGGGCCGGGCAGAAACTGGCAGAGCGCGACGAGGTCGGCGTAGCTCCCCTCGTCCGTCCACCCCCGGCGCACCACCAGTTCGTCGCGGAAGTAACCCAGGTGAGCGATGGGCCCACCGAAGGAGGTCAGCCCGAGTTTGGTGAAAGCAGCCAGGACCTCGACAAACGAGCCCTGCGGCCCCTCAGGGCTGCGCGCTTCGGTCGTTGCTGTTTTTGTTCCGGCCATGAAACCTCAGCACTCGTCCTTGGCGATCGGCAGTTCCTCCTGCCACTTTAGAAAGCTGCCGTCCAGGACGCGCGCCTCGTAGCCCTTACCCAAAAGGAGCGCGGTCACGCGTTCGCCGCGCGAAAGGCCGGGGTGCTGCATGTTGCAGTAGGGCACCACCGGGCGGTCGCGGGGAATCTCCTCCAGACGCGCTTCCACTTCATCCATGGGGATGTTGACCGCGCCGGGCACGTGCCCGGCCGCGTACTCGTCGGTACCGCGCACATCGAGAATCAAGGGGGCGTTCTCTTCTGCCAGCCTTGTCTGCACGTCCTTTGGGGTGATAGCTTTCATCGCTCGCCCTCTCCTTCTACTTGGGGCTCAGCCAATCGCGTTGGTCCCTGGCCCTCCAGCACCTCGTCTACCAGTTCCCTGATCTTCTCGCGGACCTCCTCGGTACGCTTGTGGAGCGCTTCGTCGACGGAAATTTGGGTCCGTGGCATGGTATTATCCTACTGCTTGACGATAATAGCCACAAGGTTCGTTGCGTTGCCCTATGAGCCATGCTGAGACCTTCCCCAAGCGCTTTGGCGGCCTCCTCCACTTTCCGGGGAGCAAAGCCTGCGCGCTCACCCTCTTCGCCGGATGCCGCCGCGCCCGAGGGGCTCTTCGTCTTCAGGGACGTGACGAGCGGCTCCGAGAGGGACGCTGCCGGGCCTTACCTCGAGGCCGGGCGTCAGGAGAAAGGGCGGGTCTTCGATTTCAACTGCGCCTGCAAGCCCTTCCGCGCCTACTCGAGACGCTACCGTCGCCCCTTGCCGCCCGCCGAGAACGTCCTGCCGGTCCTCGTTTGGGCGGGGGAAGCTAGCAGGCGGGCGGCAAGGCGTGACGATGTGGCACGTCTACATGCTCCGCTGCCGCGACGGCAGCCTCTACACCGGCGTGACCACCAATCTGACGAGGCGCCTGCGGGCGCACAATACCGGCTTGGGGGCGCGCTACACCCGCGCTCGTCTGCCCGCCACGCTCGTCTACAGCGAGCCCTGCCTGGCGCGCGGCGAGGCCTTGCGGCGCGAGCGGCAGCTCAAGCGCCTGTCCAGGGTGGTCAAGCTCCGGCTGCTGGGGGAGACGCCCGTAGAGGCTAGCTAGTTACGCTACAATTACGCTATGGCAGCACTCATTCAGATCGGTAACTCTAAAGGCGTTCGTATCCCCAAAGCCCTGATCGAGCAGGCAGGCCTCGGGAATAGCGAACTGGAACTCAAGGTAGTGCGGGGCGGTCTGTTGATCAGACCTGTTAAGCAGCCACGTCAGGGCTGGGGCGAGGCCATCAAGGCCGCCGTGGAGCGTGGTGAGGTCACCTACGACCAGGAGTGGTTGGGGGCAGACTTAGACGGCGACCTCGACACCTTCCCGAACTCCTAGATCTCTAGGATGCACGTCAACCGTTTTGAGGTCTACCGCGTCAACCTAGAGCCTGCCAAGGGCAGCGAGATGAACAAGCTTCGCCCTTGCGTGGTGGTATCGCCCGACGAACTCAACCGCTTGGCAACGGTCATCGTTGCCCCCTTGACGAGTCGAGGTTTCGAATTCCCGAGCAGGGTTCCCTGTACCTTTCAGGACAAGCAGGGCTTGATCCTCCTCGATCATCTACGTGCTGTCGACAAGATGCGTCTAGGAGACTTGCTCGGCTCTATTGAGGTGGAGAGCCAGCGGGAGGTCTGCGAGACCTTGCAGGAAATGTTTGCTTACTGATTCGAACCGTCTATGGTGACAGCGCGCCACTCTGGAATTCTGCGACACGCCCTAGCTAGAGGCTAGACTGGAACCATGACGCGGTCTCACACGGTCTCTCTCATTCGGGCGCCCAATCTGGGCGCGCCCCACGGTTTCAGCACCCGTCAGGGCGGCGTCAGCGAGGGCGCCTTCGCCGGCCTCAACCTGGGCCTCAGCAGCGGCGACGAGCCTGAGCGCGTCGAGGAGAACCGGCGGCGCTTTTTGGCGGCCCTGGACGCCGTTCCCGAGAGGGTCTGCGGGCTCAGCCAGGTCCACGGCGCCCGCGTCCTCGAGGCCGCGCCCTGCTGGTTCGAGGAGGAGGCCGACGCCTCGGTGAGCGACGACCCGGGGCTGCTGCTCGTCGTAGGCGCCGCCGACTGCTTTCCGCTGCTCTTTTACGACCCGCGCGGGGGCGCCGTCGGTGCCGCCCACTGCGGCTGGCGCGGCTCTTTAGAAGGCGTCGCGGCCGAGGTCGTGGCGCACATGAAAGGGCGCTACGGCTCGAGGCCCGACGATGTCCGCGTGGCCATCGGCCCGGGCATCCGCGGTCCCTGCTACCAGGTCTCCGCCGAGGTCGCCGAGGGATTTCTGGCGCGCGGCTTTCCCCCTGCGGTGGTCGCGCCCGACGGACCCGGGCACTACCGCCTGGACCTGGCAGGGGTCAACCGCGCCGCGCTCATAGCGGCCGGCGTACGGGCGGCGCACATCTGGGACAGCGGTCTCTGCACCCACTGCGACGCGACGCGCTTCTACTCGCACCGGCGCGACAGGGGCAAGACGGGCAGGCTGTGGGCGGCGATTCGCCTAGCCAAAGGCTGAGCACTCGAGCCCGGACGCCGTGACATGCGCGCGCGCCTGGAGTTTAGAATGAAGACCGACGGGAGTTCTCATGGCGGATATCAAGCCAAAATCGGTGGCGGCGGTCGTGCCCTCTTCACCGCGCAAGATGAGCTACGAAGCGTTCCTGGCCTGGGCGGACGAGGATACCCGGGCCGAGTGGGTTGACGGTGAGGTGATCGAGTTGAGTCCGGCGTCCAAACGTCATCAACTCTTGGCGAACTTCTTGGCGGCGCTGCTCCAGCACTTTGTGGAGGCGCGTGGCTTGGGCGTGGTGATTGCCGCGCCGTTCCAGATGAAGCTCGGGCCGGAGGGGCCGGGGCGCGAACCGGACGTCCTCTTTCTTAGCCAAGCGCACTTGGGCCGCCTCGAGGACACCTACCTGAACGGCCCCGCCGACCTGGCGGTGGAGATCATCAGCCCCGAGAGCCGCGCACGCGACCGCGGCGACAAGTTCTACGAGTACGAGCAGGGGGGCGTCCGCGAGTACTGGCTGATCGACCCCATCCGCAAGCAGGCGGAGTTCTACAGCCTCGGCGAGGACGGCATCTACACCGCCGTGCCCACGGGTGACGGCCTCTTCCGCAGCACCGTTCTGCCGGGCCTGGCGCTCGAGCCGGGGTGGCTGTGGCAAGAGCCCTTGCCGCGCCTCCTGAGCGTCCTCAAGGTCTGGGGTTTGGTCTAGGCCTTCACCGGGCGCGGTAGACTGGCGCCATGCAACGTCTCTTGGAGATCATGCGCCGCCTGCGCGCCCCGGACGGCTGCCCCTGGGACCGCGAGCAGACCCACCTCTCGCTCCGGCCCTACCTGCTCGAGGAGGCCGCCGAGGCGGTGGACGCCCTGAGCGGCGGTCATCCGGCGGAGGTGGCCGACGAGCTCGGCGACGTGCTCTTGCAGGTGGCCTTTCACGCGGTCATCGCCGAGGAGGCGGGGACCTTCAGCTACGACACCGTCGAGACGGCCATCGTGGACAAGCTCCGGCGCCGCCACCCGCACGTCTTCGGCGACGTTCGAGCGGACACGCCGGCCGAGGTGCTCGAGAACTGGCAGGCGCTCAAGGCCAAGGAGGGACGGCTAGGCTCCGAGGTGCCGAGCAGCCTGCCCGCGCTCATGCGCGCCCAGCAGCTCGGCCACAAGCGGGGCTGGCCCGCGGGCTCAGCGCCAGGGCTCGAGGCCGCGCTGGGGGCGCTCCATGAGGCCTCACCCGTGGTGGCCGAGCGCGCCGTGGGCGAGCTTCTCCTGGCGGCCGTGGACCTGGCGCGCGGCGTCGGCGTCAACGCCGAACTGGCCCTGCGCGAGGCGACCCGGCAGCGCGAGAAGGCTGGAGAATCTGGACCCCGAAAGAGTACGGGCGCGTGACCGACACGTGAGCGACCAGCAGTGAGCAGCAAGGGCGCTCTGAGGCGCATGAGGGAGAAGGTCGCGGCGCGGCCTCACGCCTCCCTGAGTGTCCCCGAGGTTAGGTCATCGCCACTAGGCGAAGGGTCTGGTGACCCTAACCTTAGGTCATCGCCACCTGGTA
>JALZLY010000367.1 GCA_030858465.1 Deinococcota bacterium | reverse complement strand
GAGCTGCCCGCGTCCGGCTAGGCCGGGCCGATGAGCTTATCGGCGATCTTTGCCGAGGAGAGCACGCCGGGCAGGCCGGCGCCGGGGTGGGTGCCCGCGCCCACCAGGTAGAGGTTGTCGAAGTCCTCCGAGCGGTTGTGGGGCCGAAACCAGGCCGACTGCGTCAGCAGCGGCTGCACCGAGAAGGCCGAGCCCAGGTAGGAGTTGAGCGTGTCCCTGAAGTGCAGCGGGTCGATGTAGTGCTCGGCGACGATGTTCTCCTGCAGGTCGGGCAGGTAGTTGTCCTCCAGGAACCGCATGATGGCGTCGCGGTAGGGCTTTGCCGCCTCGCGCCAGTCCGTACCCGAACCCAGGTGCGGCACGGGCGAGAGCACGTAAAACGACTCGCAGCCCTCAGGCGCGATGGTCGGATCGGTGATGGTGGGCATGTGCAGGTAGAGGGAAAAGTCCTCGGCCAGCCGCTTGCGGTTGAAGATGTCGTTCAGGAGCCCCTGGTAGCGCGGCCCCAGGATGATGTTGTGGTGCTTGAGCCGGGTGTTCGTATAGCGCCGCTTGGTCCCGAAGTAGATGACGAAGAGCGACATGGCGTAGTTCAGGCGCTCGAGCTTCCTGTCGCTGTTCTTGCGCCGGTGGCGGGCGGGGATGAGGTTCAAGTAGGTAAAAGCGGCGTCGGCGTTGGAGACGACGGCGTCGCAGGCGTGGGCGTGGCCGTCCTTCAGCCTGACGCCCGTCACCCGCCGGCCCCTGACCATGATCTCGCTCACCTCGCTGTTCAGCCTGAGCTTGCCACCGAGTTCGGCAAAGAGTTCGCCCAGGGCCGCGACGAGCGCGCCCGTGCCGCCCATGGCGTAGTGCACCCCCCACTCGCGCTCGAGGTAGTGGATGAGCGCGTAGATCGAGGTGGTGTCGAAGGGGTTGCCGCCGACCAGGAGCGGGTGAAAGGAGAAGCACTGGCGCAAGAAGTCGTCCTTGATGAAGCCCTTGACGTAGCCGTAGACGCTTCTGTAAGAGCCCAGCCGCAGCAGGTCGGGGGCGACCCTGAGCATGTCGCCGACCGTCAGGAAGGGCTTGTCGGCGAGCTCGACGAAGCCCTTGTCGAAGATCGCCTTGGTGCTCTTTACGAAGCGGCGGTAGCCCTCCTTGTCGGCCGGGTTCCAGCGTTCGATCTCGCTCAGGGTAAAGGCCTCGTCGTCGCTGTAGTCGAAGTGCCGCCCGTCAGCGTCGAAGATACGGTAGAAGGGGTGGCAAGGCACGAACTCGACGTAGTCCTGGCGGCGTTTGCCCGCTAGAGCGAAGAGTTCGTCGAACATGAAGGGCGCGGTGATGATGGTCGGCCCGCCGTCAAACCTAAAGCCGTTCTGTTCGTAGACGTAGGCGCGGCCGCCGAGCTTGTCGCGCCCCTCGAAAATCTCCACCTCGTGGCCCCTGGCGGCGAGCCGGATCGCCGCGCCCAAGCCCCCGAAACCGCTGCCGATCACGATGATCTTCCCCATAGCCCTCACTATCTCACTATAGGGTGGCGCGAGCGCGAACGCTTGGGCGCGTCAATACAGTTGGGCAGGGGTCGGGGGTCGGAAGGAAAGCCTCGAGGCTGCTCCATGAGGTATCGTGGGCCATGAAGATCTACACCAAGACCGGCGACGACGGCACCACCGCGCTCTACGGGGGCAGCCGCGTGGCCAAGGACGCCTTGCGCCTCGAGGCCTACGGCACGGTCGACGAGGCCAACGCGGCCCTGGGCCTGGCTCGAGCTCAACTCGGGGGCCTCGCGGGCGGCGAAGGGCTGGACGCCCTGCTGGATAGGCTTCAGAGCGCGCTCTTCGATTTGGGCGCCGACCTGGCCACGCCGCAGGACTCGAGCTACGGCAAGAACATCGACCGCGTCCGCGAGGGGGACGTCGCTCTGCTCGAGGGGCAGATCGACCGCTTCGAGACCGAGCTCGAGCCCTTGCGTCATTTCATCCTGCCCGGCGGCCATCCGGCCGCGGCCGCGCTTCACCTCGCCCGCACGGTCGCGCGCCGCGCCGAACGCGCGACCGTGCGCCTGGCTAGAGAGGAGGTGGTCAACCCTCAGGCGACGGTCTACCTGAACCGTCTCTCGGACCTGCTCTTCGTCCTGGCGCGGCTGGCCAACCGCCGCGCCGGCGTCGCCGATGAGCCCTGGCAAAAACGCGCGGAACGCGACGGCGGCCGTCGTTAACGGCTAGTCCGGTGAGGATAACTCGTACTGTTGAGCTGCACGGTAGCATTTGGCCTTCAGCTTCGACTAGCCTTTTCGACGGTAAGCTGCACAAAGTTCCCCTGGGTCGCGCTTTCATATCCTGGGGTTGGAGGAACGCCATGAAGAAGCTTCTCTTGGTCTTATCGGCCCTCTACGCCTTTAATGTCTCGGTCTCCCAAGAGGCGCCCGAGTTCGACATCCCTCCCGGCGAAGGGGCGGCCCTGCGTGTCGCCCATCTCTCGCCCGACGCGGCCGAGATGAACGTGACCATCGCCGACAGCGATCCCTTTGGCGGCCTTGCCTTCCGCGACGTGACCGACTACCAGGTGGTGCCCTCGGGCAGCCTGGTGATTCGCATCACCAGCGGTGACGACCCGCTCATCGACGCGACGCTCGAGGTCGAGGCGGGCGCCTACTACACCATCGCCGCCGTCGGCTACGAGGAGAGCCTCGAGGCGCGCGTCTACCGGGACAACCTACGCCCCTTTCCGCCCGCGAACGGCGCCAGCCTGCGCGTCCTGCACGCCTTGCCGGGCGCCGGGGCCGTCGACCTGGCGGTGCGGGGCGGCGACCTGCTCGTCGAGGGGCTGGACTTCGCCCAGGTGAGCGAGTACTTTTTCGTGGCGGCGGGCGATTACGACTTGGACGCCCGTGCGGCCGGCGGGGATGAGGTCGCCTTGGCGCTTGACGGCGTCGAGATCCGCGCCGGGCACGTCTATACCCTCTTTGCCATCGAAGAGGGTGAAAGCGCGGCGGACGCCATCATGACGGAGGACGCGCCGGACGGGACGCCTGCGCCTGCCGGAGAAATCGCTACAGACACCGCTACAGACACCGGGGTCATCCGGCCCACCCCGGCGCAAGCGGTCGCCCGGCCCCTGCGACAGGCGCCTGCCGAGACCGGGATCTTGCGAGCCGTCAGGCCGGTGGCTGCGGCGGCCATCACCCAGGGCGCCGACCCGGGTGCCGAAGCCGAGGAGGGGGAGGCCGCGCGGGCCGAGCGCCGCGTGGGCTACGTCCTCACCGTAGACGCGCGCATGGTCGGCGGGGAAGCGGACGGCGACCAGCGACCTTGAGCCGCTGCGTTGTACGATGAAGCATGGTGGTGATGGGCCCCTTCCTCGAGGATCCCTTGCGGTAGGATGCTCATATGAGACTTGTCTCGCTGGCCTGTTCCAACACCGAGATCCTCTGGGCGCTCGGCTCTTTGGACGGGCTCGTCGGCGTAGACGACCACTCGGACTTTCCCGCCGCGAGCCTCAAGAACGTGCCACGAGTCGGCCCGGATTTGGACATTGACCTTGACAAGGTAGCGGCCCTAGAGCCCGACCTCGTCCTGGCGACCCTGACGGTGCCGGGGCACGAGCGCGTCATAGCGGGGCTCGAGAAGGCCTGCCTGCCCTTCCTGGCGCCGGAGCCGGTCAGCCTGGGGGACGTCTACGGCAGCGTCCGAGAGATCGCCGGGGCGCTCGGCGTGGCGGCGCGAGGTGAGGCCGTGGTCGCGGACATGAGGCGGCAACTCGCGCCCGCGTCGGCGGCCGAGCGGCCCTCGCTGCTCGTCCAGTGGTGGCCGAAGCCGGTGATCGCGCCCTGCCGGGACTCCTGGGTGAGCGGCCTGCTCGAGGCGGCGGGCGGCGTCAATCCACTCGGCGAGCGGCCCGGAAAGAGCGTGCCCCTAAGCGACGAGGAGGTGGCGCAGCTCGACCCCGACGCCATCGTGCTCGCCTGGTGCGGCGTCGATCCGGCCAAGTACCGGCCCGACGTGGTCTACCGGAAACCGGCCTGGCAGGGTCTCAAGGCGGTCACGAGAGGTCAGATCTTTTGCGTCCCCGAGGCGTATCTGGGCCGTCCTGGGCCGCGCCTCACCGAGGGCTACCGGGCCCTTAGGACCATCGTGGAGACCGTGCGCGCGCCTCGTCAGCCCGCCTCTTAGCCCTGCGGCGGCCGGCTCGGCCGCACCTCGACCTTGCTGGGCAGGGTGCGCGGGTGCATGCTGAGCAGGTCGGTGACCAGCTTGCCGATGTCCTCGATCTGGATCTTCCAGCTGTCGGCCTCGCCGGGCTGGTGGTCGTTGAAATGCGTCGCCACCGAACCGGGCATGATGGTCGAGACCTTGACGCCGTCCTCGCGCAAGTCGAGCATGACCGCCTCGCTGAAGCCGGTCACGCCGAACTTGCTGGCGTTGTAGGCGCTGCCGCCCTTGATGGGGTTGCGGCCGGCCAGGCTCGAGATGGTGATGATGTAGCCCTGCGCCCTCTTGAGTTCGTCCACCGCCGCCTTGATGCTGTAGAAGACCCCGGTCAGGTTGGTGTCGATGGTGTCGTGCCACGCTTCCAGCGTCAGTTCGTCGACCGGCGCGAAGCGGCCCAGCCCCGCGTTGGCGACGAGCACGTCGAGCTTGCCAAAGGCTTCGACCGTCCGCCTGACCGCCTCTTGCTGCGCGCTGAAGTCGCGCACGTCCACCTTGAGCCCCAGAGCGCGGCCCGGCCCCATGCTGCTCAGCTCCCGCGCCGCCGCCTCGACCTCGTCCTCGCTGCGCGCGGTGATCGTCGTGTGACCGCCCAAACGGACGATCTCCCTAGCAATGCCGTAACCGATGCCCTTGCTGCCGCCGGTGATGAGGGCCACTTTTCCCTCGATGCTGTTGCCTTGAATGCTGTCGTTGGTCATGAGCCGACTCTAAGCCGGTACGGCGCCCGGCTCTAGGGGCTCGCTGACAAAGTTCCGCTCAGTCCGGGGTCGGCTCGAGCTCGAAGAAGGGGTGCTCGGGATCGGCACGCTTTCATCTTCCGCACCAGTAGTCCTTGGGGCCCCAAGGATCGTCTACCCGTTCTGTTCGTACATCTAGGTCGTGTTCCATGACCCATGTGTAGAATAAGAAGCACCAACGCAGATCGTTGAGCGAAGCGTTATAGTATTGGTGTTAGTTATATTGGCTTGCAGAGAGGAAAGTGGGGTCAGGGTTCGCAGCTGGAGCAAGGGCAAACTGACTCGCCGGTACGATTAACAACTAGGACGAAGTCGTCCGCGTCCTGATCGACGCCAAGTACGTTCTGCTGCTCAGCAGCACGCCGGCCTGGGTTCAGCCTGACACGTGACCTAGGTGGTTGGAGGAATGCTATGGGACATCTCACCGCAACGCAATCAAAGTCGACTCTCAAAAAAACTTTCAAAAAATACCTCGTATACCACCACCTGCTGCGACCTTCGAAGGTCAAGGGACGCTTCGTCATCCTCATGCACCCCCGATCGGGCTCAACGCTGCTCAACGACCTGCTGAATTCCCACCCCCAGATATACTGCGAGGGCGAAGTCTTCAACACCGATACCAAGCTTTTCCTACCTAGCAGATATCTGGAGGCACGCAGCATCCAAGCGCAAAAGCCCGTCTATGGCTGCAAGATGACGACGTGGCAGCTCCGCACGAAACAAAAGCTCAAAAACTCGCAACGCTTTATGAGCGACCTTTACCGGGGTGGCTGGAAAATCATGTATCTCAAGCGGCAAAACATCTTGCGCCAGGCCCTCTCCATTATGGTGCTCGAGCATCGCCAGGCACTGGGGCATCCAAAGGCCTTCCAGCATGATCCAAGCCAAGGTCCACTAAAACTGAACAAGCTGCACGTCGATCCGAAGGATTTGATTCGCCGTCTCGAGGGGCGTGAGCGCGAGCTGCAAGAGGCCCAGCAGCTCCTGAGCGCTACCCCACACCTCTCGCTTGTCTACGAAGAGGATCTGCTGACACCGGAAAACCATCAACGCACCGCCAACCGGGTGTTTGAGTATCTGGACCTCTCGCCAACAACCGTCAAGACACGCCTGGCTAAAATCGGCAAGGACAAGCTCGCCGACATGATTGGCAACTACGATGAGGTGACAGCGGCCCTCATGGGCACGAAATATGCCGACATGCTCTCCGCCAGGTGAGCGTGTCCTAAACACGCGACCGGATTGCCGCCATGACCAAAGGCGCGGCCGGACCTGTTAGACTCGCCCTCGGTCTATGCGTCAGCTCACCCTCATCCGTCACGGCCTCACCGCCTGGAACAGCTCTCGCCGCTTTCAGGGACACAGCGACGTACCGCTCTCGGCCGAAGGCAGGGCGCAGACGCGGGCGCTGGCCAAGCGCCTCAAGACCGAGGGCGTCACGGCGGTGTACTCGAGCCCGCTCCGGCGCGCCGCCGAGACCGCTCGGGTGCTCTTTCCGGAGCGTGAGATTCTCTTCGACGACCGGCTCAAGGAGCTCGACTTCGGCGTCTTCGAGGCGAGGACGCTCGAGGAGAACCTGCTTCACCCCGAGTGGGCGCACTGGTACGGCGACCCCTTCGGCCGCGCCGCGCCCGGCGGCGAGTCCTACCGCGAGCTCCGCGAGCGGGTGGTGGCCTGGCTCGGCGACCTGCAGGAGGAGGGCTACATCGTCGCCGTCGCGCACTCCGGGACGATCCAGATGCTTCTCGCCCATGTTCTCGGCATCGAGTACCCGCGCTGGCGCAAGCGCTTCTACCTCAGGCACAGCAGCGTCAGCCGCGTTCTCTTCAACGAGGGCGACGCCGTCATCGAGCGCGTCAACGACACCCGGCATCTGCGCAGCGAGAGCGGCGATCCCTTCGACGATTAGACTGGCAGAGTCGCGTTTGACGAATTCCTGACAGCCTCGTCGCCGGGGCCGTGTTAGCCTCGCCGTGTGACGGCAACCGGAGAGGGCGTTCGGGAGAGTTTTCTCGTCCGGGCCGAGGCCTTTAGCGGCAGCCTGGCCGAGTTGGCGCGGGCGCTGCGCGCAGGGCGGCTGGCGCCCAGCGATATCGACGTGCTCGCTCTCGTCCGGCAGTTTCTCGGCTACTTTGGGCGCGTCTCGGCGCATGACCTCGAGCTCGCCAGCGAGGCCCTGCCGCAGCTCGCGCGGGTGATCGAGCTCAAGGTGAGGCTGCTCCTGCCCCGGCCCAAGCTCGAGGCGGAAGAGGAGGCGGACTTGGCGGAGACCCTGGAGAGCATCGACATGCTCGCCGAGCTCGAGGAGGCCATTCGCTTCCTGCGCCTGCGCCGCGAGGAGCGCCGCCTGGTCCTGCCGGTGGGGCTGCCGCGCCCCCCCTACGCCCGCGAGGAGCCCGCCATCCGCCTGCCCCTGTCGCGCCTCGCCGAGCTGGCCGGCCGCTACCGCGCCGCAAGCTACTTCGAATTGGCCGTCGAGCGCGTGACCCTCGCCGCGGCGATGCGCGGGATTGTGGAGGGTCTGACGTCCCTGAAGCAACGGTTTTTGGGAGAGCTCAGTCCGTCGGGTTGGCTCAGCGCCGGCGTCCACTTCGCGGCCATGCTCGAGCTCGTCAAGGAGGGCAGAGTCCGGGCCGTGCAAGAGGAGCCTTTCGGCCCCATCGCGCTGGAACTGCTCGAGGCCCGACGAGACCAGGAGGCGGCCTGAGCTTCCCTTTTGGCTCCGGCTGCTGACTTCTCGACCACCAGTCCCAAACCTGTCAGTCCCAATCCTGTGTCATAAAACCGTAAGCTGCCCTAAAACCCGCGCCCGGCAAACGCGTAGAATAAGGATTAGCGTCTATGCAGCCACGCCCGCCCCAACGGCGGCCGGGCAATGTGCAGTCGGAGCTGGTGATAAAGGTGATATCAACGTGAGCAAAACTGACCCTCTACCCTACAGCATGAGCCTGGGCTTCGTCGAAGCCCTCTACGCCCAGTACCTGGACGACCCCGCCGGGGTCGAGCCCGAGTGGCATCGCTACTTCGAAGGACTCGCGAAGCAAAACGGCGCTATAAGGGCCCGGCAGGGGCCGAGCTTTGCGCCGAGCAGCCTCTTCCACGCCCGCGGCGTCTCCAAGGCCGTCCCCCCCAACGGCGAGGTGGCCTCGCTGCAAGACCGGGTGGTCCAGCTCGTGCGCGCCTACCGGGTGCGCGCCCACATGGTGGCGGCCGTCGATCCCCTCGGCATGGAGCGCGCCGAACAGCCCGAGCTCGAGCCCTCCTTTTACGGCTTTTCCGAAGAGGACATGGCGCGCCGCGTCTCCTCCGACACCATTCCCGGCGAGGGCGCGCACACCATCGGCGAGATCTTACAGCGCCTCAAGAACACCTACTGCCGCAGTGTCGGCGTGCAGTTTATGCACATCGACAGCCTCGGCGTGCGCCGCTGGCTGCAAGAGCGCATGGAGACGACCGAGAACCGCGTCGAGCTCAGCCGCCAGGAGCAGCTCAGGATCCTCTCGCTGCTGACCGACGCGGTCATCTTCGAGCAGTTTATCCAGCGCAAGTTCATCGGCGCCAAGAGCTTTTCGCTCGAGGGCGCCGAGAGCCTGATTCCGCTCCTGGCCCTGGCCATCGACAAGGCCGGCGAGCAGGGCCTCGACGAGATCGTCCTGGGCATGGCCCACCGCGGCCGCTTGAACGTCTTGGCCAACATCATGGGCAAGAGCCCCAAGAAGATCTTCCGGGAGTTCGAGGACCCCGATCCAAGGCTGCACCTGGGCCGCGGCGACGTCAAGTATCACCTGGGCTACTCGAGCGACTGGACCACCGAAAGCGGCCACCAGGTCCACCTCTCCTTGTGCTTCAACCCCTCGCACCTCGAGTTCATCAACCCCGTCGCCCTGGGCCGCGTCCGCGCCAAACAGGACCGCGTGGGCGACAAGGAGCGCGAGCGCGGCATGGCGCTCCTCATCCACGGCGACGCGGCCTTTGCCGGCCAGGGCGTCTTGCAGGAGACCTTCAACATGAGCCAGCTCGAAGGCTACCGCACCGGCGGCACCCTGCACGTGGTCATCAACAACCAGATCGGCTTCACCACCTCGCCCTCCGAGGGGCGTTCCACCACCTACGCCACCGACGTCGCCAAGATGCTCCAGAGCCCCATCTTCCACGTCAACGGCGAGGACCCCGAGGCGGTCGCCCAGGTGGTCAGATTGGCGATGGACTTCAGGGCGGAGTTCAAGCGCGACGTGGTCATCGACATGTACAGCTACCGCCGCCACGGCCACAACGAGGGCGACGAGCCGGCCTTTACTCAGCCCAGGCTCTACCAGGCCATCCGCCGGCGCGTGCCGGTGCGCGAGGGCTATCTGGCGCACCTGCTTTCTCTCGGCGGCATCACCCGCGAGGAGGCCGACAAGATCGAGGTCGAGCGCAAGGAGCACCTGGAAGGTGAGCTCTCGGCGGCCCGCAGCGACGACTACCGGCTCGAGCGCGAAGAGCCCGCCGGGGTCTGGAAGGGCTACCACGGCGGGCTCGACGGCGAGGCCGAGGAGGTCGCCACGGCCGTCGAAGCGGGGCGGCTTAGCGACCTGCTGGGGCGCCTGACGCACCCCCCCGAGGACTTCAAGCCCAACCCCAAGATCGCGCGCGGCTTCAAGGGGCGGCTCGAGATGGCCGCCGGCGAGCGCCCGCTCGACTGGACCGCGGGCGAGACGCTGGCCTTCGCCACCCTGCTCACCGAGGGCTACCCGATTCGCATGACCGGCCAGGACACCCAGCGCGGCACCTTCAGCCAGCGCCACGCCGTTTTGCACGACGTCGCGGACGGTCACCCCTACACGCCGCTCCAGCATCTGGACTTGGAGCAGGCGCCCTTGGAGATCTACAATTCCCCGCTCTCGGAGATCGGCGTGCTCGGCTTCGAGTACGGCTACTCGCTCGACTACCCCGACGCCCTGGTGGCCTGGGAGGCGCAGTTCGGCGACTTCGTCAACGCCGGCCAGGTGATCGTCGACCAGTTCATCGTCTCCGCCGAGGACAAGTGGCGCCGCCTCTCGGGGCTGGTCTTGCTCCTGCCCCACGGCTTCGAGGGCCAGGGGCCCGAGCACTCCTCGGCCAGGCTCGAGCGCTTTTTGATGCTCGCCGCCGAGGACAACATCCAGGTCGCCAATCTGACCACCCCGGCGCAGCTCTTCCACCTGCTGCGCCGCCAGGTCCTGCGCAAGTGGCGCAAGCCGCTGGTGGTGATGACGCCCAAAAGCCTCCTGCGCCACCCGCGCGCGGTCTCGCCCTTGAGCGAGCTGGCGGAGGGCCGCTTTCAGCGGGTGATCCCCGACGCCCAAGACGCGCCCGTCGAGGGGGTCCGGCGCATCCTCATCTGCACCGGCAAGGTCTACTACGAGCTCGAGAAGGAGCGCGAGGACTTGGGCCGCAACGACGTGGCGATCCTCCGGCTCGAGCAGCTCTACCCGCTGCCCGAGGAGGAACTGCGCGCCGCGCTCGCGCCCTACCGGGACGGCACCCCGGTCTTTTGGGTCCAGGAGGAGCCCGAGAACATGGGCGCCTGGCGCTTTTTGCGCGTCAAGTTCGGCAGCGCGCTCGGGGGCCGTCTGCCCTTTAGCGGCATCAGCCGGCCCGAGTCGGCCAGCCCCGCCACGGGCTCGGCCAGCTCGCACAAGCTCGAGCAGGCGAAGCTTCTGGGCGAAGCCTTTGGGGGCCTCTTGGAGCCGCAAAGTAGCTGTGCAGAGCCGTCATGAAATGCGTCATGAAAGGAAGTAGCCATGCCCGTTGAACTGAAGGTGCCCACCGTCGGCGAGTCGATCACCGAGGTCGAGATCGGCCAGTGGCTCAAGGCCGAGGGCGACAGCGTCGAAAAGGACGAGCCCTTAGTCGAGATCGAGACTGACAAGGCCACCGTCGAGGTGCCCGCGCCCAGCGCGGGCGTGCTCGGCAAGATCCTCAAAAGGGCCGGCGAGCCTGCCGAGGTCGGCGAGGTGATAGGCCACCTCGAGGCGGGCGGCGCGGCCGCGGGCAAGCCCGAAGCTAAACCAAAGGCGCAAGGGACCCAAGAGAGCGAAGCGAAAGGCGTCGAGGCCGAGCGCCAGGAGGCCGCCGAGGCCTCGCCCGCCAAGACCTCTCCCGCCGAGACTGGAGAGGATGCCGGAGAGGACCAGAGTGCGGCCAGACCGGCCGGGCAGCAGGGCGGCGAGACCCGGGTCATGCCCGCCGCCCAGCGTCTCCTCGCCGAGCGGGGCTTACAGGCCGCCGAGGTCGAGGCTACCGGCCCCGGCGGCCGCCTGCTCAAGGAGGACGTGCTCCACCACGGCAAGGAGCAGGTGGTGGAGGAGGCGCCCGTGCGGGCGCCCGAACCGCAGCCGTCGCAGCCGTCGCAGCCGTCACCCTCTAGCCGCGAAGAGGAAGCCGTGCCCATGAGCCCCTTGCGCCGCAAGATCGCCGAGCGGCTCGTCGAGGCGCAGGCCAACGCTGCCCTCTTGACCACCTTCAACGAGATCGACATGTCCGAGGTCATGGCCCTGCGCGGCGGGTACAAGGACGCCTTCCAGGAGAAGTACGGGGTCAAACTGGGCTTCATGTCCTTTTTCATCAAGGCGGCCATCGACGCGCTTAAGCTCATCCCCCAGATCAACGCCGAGATCCGCGGGCGCGACATCGTCTACAAAAACTACTACGACGTCGGCGTCGCGGTAGGTTCCGGCAAGGGTCTGGTGGTGCCGGTCCTTCGTGACGCCCAGCTCATGAGCTTCGCCGAGATAGAAATGGCCATCGCCGACTTCGCTCGCCGCGCCCGTGACAACAAGCTCAAGCCCGAGGAACTGTCGGGTGGCACCTTCACCATCAGTAATGGCGGCGTCTACGGCTCCCTGCTGTCAACGCCCATCGTCAACCCGCCGCAGTCGGGCGTCTTGGGCCTGCACGCCATCAACGAGCGGCCCATCGCCGTTAGCGGTGAGGTCGTCGTGAGGCCGATGATGTATATCGCCCTCACCTACGACCACCGCATCGTCGACGGGCGCGAGGCGGTCACTTTCCTAAAGCGCATCAAGGAGGTGATGGAGAAGCCGTCTCGGATGCTCTTGGAGGTATAGCCGCTTCTTGGTGGCTAATACCCCACCAACAGCCCCAACTTTCTGATCTTAAGGCTGGCTTGTCGAAACAGCAAGAGCCCGATAAAGCAGTAAATCAGACCATTGGCAAACGCGATTGTCAATACCACAGGGTCTGAGACCAGGTCTCTTGCTAGGAGCTCGCGCAGCAAGCTTACGCTCGGCGCCATAGGCAGGAGATAACCGAGGATCGCTAGCGGCTGCGGCAGGGTTTCAAAGGAGGTCATGAAGACAAAGAGCAGAGCGAACATAAACAAATTCACGAGTTGGTGCATGCGTTTTAAAAGCAACGCGAGCGCGCCGAACATAAAGGCAATCCCATAAGCGCCCAGGAGCATTGCTGCAAAAGGCGGTAATACGCTGATGGAAAAGGTGAGACGGGCGCCCGTGAGCAACATGATGGCGAGCAAGATGGCAAAGGTGCTCGCCAGGTTCCAGAGCAAATTGGCGACGGCTCTGAGCAAAAAGACCCTTATCGGTCCGAACGGTGATAGAAAGACTTGCTCGAGCGTGCCCGTTTGCGCCTCGTCTTGTAGGTCGGTAGCAACGCCGACGATGATGGTCAGCAGCAGGGCCCACAGAATGTAACCGACCACAATCGCGTCGAGCCGCTCGCCAAACTGCGCGGTCGGGCCTGCCATGTAGCGCGTGCCCAAAAAGAGCGCGTAGAAGACGATGGTAACGCTGATGAGGCTACCAAGCGTGTTACCGAAGTAGCGGAACTGCAAGGTCCAACTCCGTTTCAGTTCGGCGTGTAGCAGCTTAAGCATGAGTTTTCTCCCGGACGAGGTCTAAAAAGATAGCCGTCAGGTCGGCTTGGTCGCGCGTCACTGAGACGAGCGGGATAGGTTCCAAGAGCGTGAGCACGTGGTAGAGCCCTGGGGCGTCGCCCGAGTAGACGATGGTCGTTTCGGTGACGGCCGCGCCGGCCGCGGTCAGGCGCTGGGCTCGAGCCGCGTCCGGCGCATCGGTGACCAGGATGGTGTAGCTGTCGCCGGAGTACCTCTGTAACAACTCCTGAGTCGGCGCCGCGACGACGACCTCGCCTTGGCGAAGGATGGCGACGCGATCCGAAATCTTCTGGGCGACCTCGAGCTGGTGCGTGGTCAGGAGAACCGCCTGCCCGTCGTCGGCGACCTGGCGAATCATCGCCTTGACGTTTTCCGCCGCCTCGACGTCCAGCCCTAGGGTAGGCTCGTCCAAAAGGAGCAGTTTGGGATGGTGAATGAGGGCGACGGCGAGCGCCAACTTCTGCTGCATCCCGCGAGACAGCGTCTGCACCAGAGCGCGCCCTTTGTCCGCGAGCCCAAAACGCTCGAGCAAGACGAGACCGCGCCGCCCTGCCTCCGCCGCGCTCAGCCCTTTGAGCATGCCGAAGTAGCTGAGATTTTCTTGTGGGGTGAGCCGCCAGTAGACGTTGCGGTTGCCTTCCAGCACCGCCCCCACGTGTTTTAGCGCCCAAGGGTTGCGGTGTGGGTCTTGCCCAGCGATACGCACCGTGCCGCTGTCAGGGACGATGAGCCCGGCAATCATCTTGATCGTCGTGGTTTTGCCCGCCCCGTTCGGTCCCAAAAACGCCAGAATGTTGCCGGAGGCCAGCTCGAGGGAGACGCCGCGCACTGCCTCTACGCTTTGGCCGCGCGACCGGTAGCCCTTCTTTAGCTCACGGACCTCTAAAATGTTCATCCCTATCACCTGATCTCAATCGGTTTGAGACTGCTTTCGACTTCAGTGAGTCCCCAGAGCGCGGCAACGGTAAACGGCAGATGGACCCAGATGTCTCGGTCGCTAGGGAGACGGTCGTAGCCAGGCGCCAAGGGGTTCAGAAAACCGAAGCTACCCTCAAGACGCTGCTGAAAGGCGATGAACTCCGCTCCCTCGGCGATCATCAGTTGATCGTGCCGCAGGTATGCCATCACTCTCAGCAGCCGCGACGCCGCATCGAGGCGGTACTGCTGCCAGGCGACCAACATGACGGCGGACAATACCTCGCCCAACTCGGCAGCGATAGAACCTAGAGCCTGTGGTACGGGCTCGCTACCGAGTTGGGTAACGGCCGACCAAAAGTCGCACTGCTCGTGAACCTCGTGGTCGCTCAAGAAAAGAAAGTCTCTTGCCGGCACGAGTAGAGGCTCTAATCGCTCACATACCTCTGTTTGTGAGACGATCCCTAAGAGTCGTGCGGAAAGGACCAGTGGCGCGCGTTCCCGCATGCTGTCGCCATGATCCTCGAGCGCTTCTTGTAGTCGTGCTTGTAGTCGTGAGCCGGCGCGGTGAAGCGCAGGGGCGTGGTAGCCTCGTTTAAGCAGCATGTTCTGAGTGATGGCTAAAAGATTGGGCTGAGCATCGCCCCACGTCTGGTCATCCCACCACGACCAACCCGCTAGGACGTCTTTTATGATTCTCCTTAAATTCTCTGTGTCGGCAGCTTGATCCCACATTCCGCTAGTTGACGTAGTAACTTAAGGATTTATCCTTTCGCGTCGCTGACGGTACATCTTAAGTTCAAGCCGTGTGCCGCCACACCTGATACATCGCTGTTTGGCTGACTTTCCGCCCCCTTTCATCATCTCGTGGTTCTCGATTGG
>JALZLY010000366.1 GCA_030858465.1 Deinococcota bacterium | reverse complement strand
CCCTCAGTTTTGAGGAGTCTTCGGGCAACTTTTCGATATTTATGGTGGCTTGCTCCGATTATTGATGTGCATCTCATGCATAATCACGTCATCTGAAACCTTGAACATAGTTCGCCACCAGTGTCAAAGGTGAGCGTGGCGACCCTTGAGCCCGTGGCTTAGAAGCTCCTCGGCGGTGTAGACTTGGGTTCACGAAATCCCGACGGGCCGCGCCTTTAGGAGGAAAGAGTATGACCATCGCCGAAAAAGCCTCGAGCGTCCAGACCAAGACCGCTGAGTTGCTCGGGCGCCACCGCGAGTTCCTCGTCCCCAGCCAGAGCGCCATGCTCTACTACGGCGATACGCCCTTAGCGGTCGAGCGCGCCAAGGATCAGTTCGTCTGGGACGTGGAGGGCAACCGCTACCTCGACTTCTTTGGGGGCATCCTGACCGTTTCGGTCGGGCACTGCAACGACGAGGTCGTCGAGGCGACCTACGCGCAGATGAAGCAAGCCGGCCACACCAGCACGCTCTATATCAACGAGATAACGCTCGAGGTCGCCCAGAAGATCGCCGAGATCACCCCGGGCAGGCTCCAGAAGTGCTTTTTCACCAACAGCGGCACCGAGGCCGACGAGACCGCCATCCTGGCCGCCCGCCTCTACACCGGCAACAGCGACATCATCGCTCTCAGGCACGCCTACTCGGGCCGCAGCGTGAGCATGATGTCGATGACAGCCCACGCCAACTGGAAGCTGGGCGGGGTCTACGACGGATCCATCAAGCATGTGAGAAGCCCCAACCCCTACCGCCGCCCCGAGGGCATGAGCGAGGAGGCCTACCTGGACTTCCTGATCGAGGACTTGCAGGACTTCATCGCCACCTGCACCGACGGGCGCATCGCCGCCTTCATGGCCGAGCCCATCCAGGGCGTCGGCGGCTTCGCGGTCGTCCCCAGCGACTACTTCAAGCGCATCCTGCCCATCGTCCGGGCCGCCGGGGGCGTGCTCATCATCGACGAGGTGCAGACGGGCTGGGGCAGGACGGGCCGTTACTGGTGCGGCATCGAGCACTGGGGTGTGGAACCCGACATCATGACCTTCGCCAAGGGCATCGCCAATGGTGCGCCGGTCGGCTGCACGGTTATGACGCCGGAGGTCGCCGAGGCGATGAGCGGCCTCACCCTGTCGACCTACGGTGGCAACCCCGTCTCGATGGCACAGGCCTACGCCACCATCCGCTACATCGAAAAGCACCGGCTCTGGGAAAACGCCGAAATCCAGGGGGCGAGGCTGCGCGCCTTCATGGACGCCCGAGGACAGCGCTACGACTTCATCGGCGACGTGCGCGGCATGGGGCTCATGCAGGCCTTCGAGATGGTCGAACCCGGCACCAAGGACCCCAACCCCGCCAAGGCCAACGCGCTGGTGAACGCCGCCCGCGAGCGCGGCCTCCTGATCGGCAAGGGCGGTCGCTGGGGCAACGTCATCCGCATCGCCCCGCACCTGAACGTCTCGGCGCAGGACATGGACGCGGGCTGCGGGCTGCTCGAGCACTCTCTCGCCGATATCGCATAGCGGGACGCGGGCAGAGACACCTTCGTCGGGTATCCAAGGGCAAAACTCCTTGGTGAAAGTCCGCGTCCTTCAATTACCGACCCGCGCCGCGTAGCCCCATACCATGGGCTCATCCGCCGCCTTGAAGTCCACATCCTGCCCATGCAGCAAGCCGGGGAAAAGAGGTAGGCCAGTCGGCATGAGAAGTTCTGATCAAGAGGCAGTTTCACACCGCAAGTGGCGCCGCGGCGAGACGTCGCTCGCGGTCAAACGAAGCTGCTTCCCCTGCGGCATATGGTTAAACCGCTGGGCGGAGTAGATGGATAGGAAGCAAGGTCGCGAAGCTCTCAAAATCCTTGTCTGTCGTCAAAATCTCGTGGTTTCGCCGCACTGCCGCTGCGCATATGAGAAAATCCGTGTTAGCGCCTTGAACGCCGTTCCTCCTACAGAGGTTGAAATACTCCGAGGCCAACTCGTAGTCCTGAACGGTTAGCTCGAGGTTCGAAAAGGCACGCAACGAAACTTTCAGCCGCTCAAA
The DNA here is from genome assembly GCA_030858465.1 of Deinococcota bacterium. Taxonomy (NCBI): domain Bacteria; kingdom Thermotogati; phylum Deinococcota; species Deinococcota bacterium. The sequence goes on along the minus strand of JALZLY010000366.1, from coordinate 22,511 downwards.
CTGCTCGGCATGACGAAGACCTGAGAGCACCTCTTGTCTTACTGCTCCGAGCAGTGCAACGCGACCGTCGACGATCAGATCCTCGAGCTGCTCGACGTATTCATTTGCAACTGGTCGGTTTCGTCTAAGCGCCAACGACCACACCGCCGTATCGACGATGACCTTCATCCCCTTCGTCGTTGCGTTTTGTAGTCGTAGTCGTCACTATACTCGATGGTGCCAAAGAGCTCGAGGATCCGAAGTTGCTTGCGGTGCATGACATACTCACGCAGAGCTTCCTCAACCACGGCACGCTTGGTGCGATGACCTCCTAGCTCGAGTGCCTCTTGCATGAGCACATCATCAATTTGAAGGTTGGTTGCCATACACATATAGTTGCACACAGCGCTGCACAGACACAAGGCGAGAAAGTGCGGTGGTCAGTCCTAGCACCACGATGCGCGATCCGCGTCGCCCCCCACCTGAACGCGCAGGATATGGACGCGGGCTGCGAGCTGCTGGGGGAGGCACTGGCAGACGTCGCCTAGTCACGCGCCTCCAATGCGCTCAGCACCTCCCCTGGCGTATACACCGTCAGGGAAGGGCGTCCAAAGTCCTTGGCGTTGCGCGTCACCAGCGCGCCGACACCGACCGACCTGGCCGCTTCGACTAGGACGAGCGTCCTCGTAGTCGGCGACGGGCGAAGCGAGCGCGACGTCGAAGAGAGCCATGAGCTTGCGAAGCTCCGAGCGCGCCGCGAGCGCGCCGGCGCCCTCGCCATGAAGTAGTGGAGGGTCGTGACCGTCGTTGCCCCTAGGTAGCCGTGAAGCTCGCCGAGCTCAACGCGGGCGAGAAGCCGCACCGCCTCGGCGTAAAACGGTTGACGGCGCAAGAGCACGTCGAGAACGATGTTGGTGTCGAAGAGAAGCCTCAACGGTGCTTCTCTTCGAGGTATAGGTAATAATCCTCTCTTTTGGTCTCAGTACCCTCGAGCACACCGCTCAGCGAACGGGTGATAGGCGGCAAGGCGTCCTCCTGAACGTCCCCTTCCCTATCGAGAAGGGATATGTAGACTGAGACCATCTGCGAAACGGTTTTACCTCTTTTCTCGGCGTGGCGCTTGGCAGGTTCGATCACCTTGTCCTCGAGCCTGAGCGTCAGTTTGGTTTGCGCCGTGCACCTCGCGGCATGTGACGCATAAGTAACAATCAACTATACGTCATGGCGTGCCCCGCGTCATACGTCATGGCGTGCCCCGCGCCAACTTACAGGTGCGTGTCGAAGCTGAACCACTATGCCTTGGTCCGGTGAATTGCGTAGTTGAGGCCGCCGACGCGGTACCAGCGGTAGTCGTAGGGCTCCAAGACGAGCTTATGCACGCCCTTCTCGTCGGCGTGGCTCTCGTCTTGGGCGAGCAGGTTGAAGAGCCGCTCGCCGCCCTCCACACCCGGCCTTATTCGAACGCTCTGCGGCTTCTCGCCGAAGTTGTGCAGGGTAAGGAGCGAGGTGCCCCGCCAGTCGTAACGAATGGCCAGAACGCCGGGGCAACCCGTCTTGAGAATCGTCCAGTCGCCCCAGCCGATCTCCGGGCACTCCTTGCGCAAGCGAATCAGCCGCGCCGTCCAGTTGAGCAGCGAGTTCGGATCGCGCCGCTGCGCCTCGACGTTGACCCGGTCGAAGCCGTAGATGCCCCCGTCTATGACCGGATGGATGAGTTTCTCAGCCACTGAGAAGCCCGCCTGGGGCTCGTCCGACCACTGCATCGGCGTGCGTACAGCCTCGCGCTCCTCAAGCGAGAGGTCGTCACCCATGCCGATCTCGTCACCGTAGCGGATGACGGGCGTACCCGGCAGCGAAAAGTTCAGGCTGTAGGCGAGCTCCAGGTGGCGGCGGTCGCCGAGCATGTGCGAAAGGCGCATGCGGATGCCGCGCTCGTAGAGCTGCATCCGCTCCTCGGGGGCGAAGCGTGCAAAGACCTTCTCCCGCTGCTCGTCCGTGAGGCGGCCCAGGTCGAGTTCGTCGTGGTTGCGCAAAAACTGCGCCCACTGCGCGGTGTGCGGAATCCTTTTCGTCACCTTGAGCGCCGCCGCCAGGGGTTCTACGTCGGCCGTCGCCAGCGTGTAAAAGAGGTGCTGGTTGACGAAGAAGTTGAACATCATGTGGACGCCGCCCGAGCCGTTGCCGAAGTACCTTTTGGTCTCCTTTGGCTCGACGTTAGCCTCGCCGAGCAAGACGGCGTCGCCGCGCCGCCACTGGAGAAAATGGCGCATTTCCTCCAAGTGGTGGATGTTCTCGCCGGGCTTCTTCTCGCCCGGCCGCACCGTCTCGATGATAAAGGGCGCCGCGTCCACCCGAAAGCCCGCCACGCCGAGCTCGAGCCAGTAACCCATGATGCGGCGGATCTCGGTCCGCACCGCAGGGTTTTCGATGTTGAGGTCCGGCTGGAAGTCGTAGAAGCGGTGGTAGTAGTACTTCTTGGCCGCCTCATCAAAGGTCCAGGTCCGGTCCTGGACGCCGGGAAAGACCACCCCGTCCTGCCAGTCCTTGGGGCGCTTCTTCGACCAGACGTACCAGTCGTGGTGTTTGGCGTCCGGGTCGCCGCGCGCCTCCTTGAACCAGGGGTGCTCGTTCGAAGTGTGGTTGACGACGAGGTCGATGATCACCTTGATGCCGCGCTTTTTGGCCTGGTGCATGAACTCGACGAAGTCGCCCAGTGAGCCGTAATCTGGGTCGACGCCGTAGTAGTCGCTGACGTCGTAGCCGTTGTCGCGCTTGGGCGAGGGGTGAAAGGGCGCCAGCCAGACCACGTCGACACCCAGCCAGTGCAGGTAGTCGAGCCGCCGCATCAGCCCCTCGAAGTCACCGACGCCGTCGCCGCTGGCGTCCATGAAGGTGTCCAGGTCGAGGCTGTAGATGACGGCGTTCTTGTACCAGAGATCTTCGATCATGGTGTCTCTCCAGAAGGCTGTGGTCTTAGAAGTCAGCGAGCATCCGGCAGTAGAGCATGCCCGTCCGGCGGAAGTCAGCAGCGGATGAAGAGATTGCCTCCAAACTCACAGCTCGAGGCCGCCGGCAAACACCAATGCCCCACTACCAATGCCCAACCTACAGTCCAAGTTGTCATCCCGCGTGTCATAGCAACATTCGCGCCATTTCACCAAAAGAGAGTTGCGGCTCTCGAGCCCACCCCTCGAGCGCCCTCCCAGCGCTTGGGCTCAGGCGGAGACGAGGGCCAAGACGCGCACCGGGCTGCCCGAGCCGCCGACGATCTTGAGCGGCGCGGCAATGATCAGCGCGCCTTTGGGCGGCAGCTTGTCCAGGTTGCAGAGGCTGGCGAGGCCGAGCTTGCCCGCACCGTGCATGACGGTGTGGGCAGGAAAGGGCGGGTCGAAGCCGCCTGCCTGACCGGCGTCCGTGCCGACCGTCTCCACGCCGACGCCCAAGACGTCGCGCTCGTGCGCCAAGAACCTCACGCAGGCGGGGGTGAAGCCGGGGGAGTGAGGGCCGTCCTCGCTGACGTTGAGAAAGGCGTCCCTGCCGGAACGCTTTGACCAGTCGGTTCTGAGCAGGAGCCAGGCACCCGCCTCGAGCCGGCCGTGCTCCTCCTCCCAGGCCTCTACGCGCTGTGGCGTCAGGCAGAAGTCCTCGTCCGCGGCCACCTCGGCGCTCACGTCGATGACGCTCGCCGGCGCGACGAACCTCCGGGGCTCGAGCGTGTCCGTCGCCCCATTACGGACATCCTTGCCGGTGATCCAGTGGACGGGCGCGTCGAAGTGCGTGCCGGTGTGCTCGCCCAGGTGCAGGACGTTCCAGTACCAGGCCGGGCCCTTGTCGTCGTAGTGGGAGATCCTCTCGAGGGTGAGTCCCGGAGACGGTGCGAAGGGGGGCGGCAGCTCGATCACGGCCGTCTCTGGGCTGAGCGGCTGGGTGAGGTCGACGACGGTGACCTTGCCGGCGGCAAGATCGGCGATGAGGGTGGGAAGGGTGGACATGGGTCTCCTTTGGGTGGGGAGTGAGAGAGTGGGAGAAGATTTTACCCCCTACCCCCTCCGCCTTTTCCGGTCCTGAATCCAGCGCTTGAAGCGAAAGGCATTCTCCGGCAGGTGCAGATCCATGCCGTAGTGATCGGGGCCTACCGCACGCACTTTGGCGACGATGACGCTGAGGTCGTCGCGTGCCAAGGCGTCTATGACCGCCTCGCCGAAGCCGTAGGGCGTGGTCGCGGTGGTGACGTGTAGGATGCCGGCACCCCTAGCGATGGCCGAGAGGTCGGTGAGGCCCGAGGTGGTGTGCGAGCTAAAGCCGCCGGTCGAGAGCAGGCTGCCGTTGTCGAAGACGATGTGGATCAGGTTCTTGGGCCGGTAGCGGGCGAGGGTGGCGAGGGTGCCCAGGTTCATCAGCACCGAGCCGTCGCCGTCGAGCGCCACCACCCGTTCATGGGGCAGGTGGAGGGCGAGGCCCAGGCCGATGGACGAGACGAGGCCCATGGCGTGCTGCAGATAAAAGAAGTTGTCGCGATCTCCCAGGTTGTAGAGCTCCTGTGCGCAGGCACCCATCAGGGTGACGACGAGCTTGTCCTGAAGTTCCGGATAGATAACCTCGAGGGCCTTGGAACGTTCCATCAGTCTTCCATCAGGTCACGGGTCAAGAGCAGCGCGACGGGCGAGAGCGAACTCTGCGCGAAGGTGTAGGCCTCGCCGATCTGCTTGGCGACCTTACCGGGGTCGCGGGCGTGCTCGAAGGGAACGCCGAGCGCGCGCAAGACCTCCTCGGTGACGATGCCGCCGCGCGTGTGCCAGGGATGGGGCTCGCCCCAGTGGCCACGAAAGGCTATGAGCATGCAGAGCGGAATGTGATAGAGCAAGGCCAGCGAGACGACGGCGTTGACGGCGGCCAGAAAACCGTGGTTCTGCATGAGCAGCAGGTGACGCTCTCCCGCGAAGTAGGCCCCGGCGGCGACGCCGATGGCCTCCTCCTCCTTGGCGACCTCGATGAGCGCCATGTCGGGGTCGTCCTCGCAGCGCTGCAGGAGGTGGATCAGCCAGGTCTCGGGCAGCGCCGAGACGGAGGTGATGCCGGCGGCCTTGATGCCTTTGAAGACGACCTTGGAGTTTTCGTAGGAGACCGACATCTCACCCCCTCGGTGATAGGAGCCTTGCTCCTTGCATTCTACCGCGCCAAAGGCTCATGCGAGGAGGTCACGGTGCCTGTCCAGGCAGCCAAAGAGACGCTCAATGTCCTCTAGGGTGTTGTAGAGGTGGGGTGAGACGCGCAGGTTGCCGTCGCGGTGTGAAACGACGATGCCGTCTTGGGCCAGCTCGCCGACCAGCCTTTCGAGCTCACGCGCCTTAAAGGCGATCAGGGCGCCGTGTTCGGCAGGGGTCGCCAGGCGGTAGCCGCGCTCCCGCGCCCCGTCCTTAAGAGCCTCGGTCAGGTCACGCAGGTGCGCTGCGATGGCGTCCGGGCCGGCCGAGTGGATCAGCTCGAGCCCGGCCAGACCCGCGTAGAGGTTGGGCACGGGCGGCGTTCCCGACTCGAAGCGCCGCGCCGTAGGCGACGACTTGTGCGCGTAGATGTCCAGGGCCATGATGTCGTCTTGCGCGAACCAGCCCGTGGCGGTGGGTTCGAGCTCCTGGAGCCCTTCGCGCACGTACATGAAGGCCAGCCCCGAGGAGCCGAGCAGGTACTTGAGCGCCCCGCCGACCATGATATCGACGCCGAGCGCCCTCACGTCGGTAGGCATGGTGCCAAGCGACTGGTAGGCGTCGAGCAGCGTGAGCGCGCCGTGGCGGCGGGCGATGTCGGCGACGGCCTTGGCGTCTTGCTTCGCACCGTGGCGGTAGCAGACGTGGGCGACCGAGACGAGGGCCGTGCCGTCGTCGATGAGCCTCTCGAAGCGCTCGAGGGGAATCATCCCGTCCCTCTCCACCACGTGGACGACCCGCGCGCCGCGCCTCTCCTGGGCGTGCCAGATCTGCGCCACCGTCGGAAACTCAGCGTCGCTCACCACCACCTTGGGGCGCGCCTCGAAGGAGAGGGCGCTGGCCAGGGCGCTGACTGCCGCCGACACCGAAGTGGTCACCGCCACCTCGTGCGGCTGGGCGCCCACCAGGCGGGCAAAGGCGTGACGGGTCTTCTCGAGCGTCTCGACCCAGAGCTCCCAGGGCGAGCCCTCACGCTGCCAGTCGTCCAGGTAGCGGGTGTAGGCCTCTCTCACCTCGAGCGACAGCGCGCCCTTCGAGCAGCTGTTGAGGAAGGTCTTGTCTTCAAAGATGGGAAAGCGGTCTCGTAGCAAGGGCGTTTCCTTTCGTATGGCCTAGAGGTTCGCGTGGGCGTCCAGACAGCGGGCCAGACGTGACAGTCCCGTCTCGAGCCCAGCCGCCGGACCGCCGCCTACACCGAGGCGGATGTGCTGGGGAAAGCCGTAGGCGCTGCCGGGGATGGCAAAGGTGCGGTAGGGTGGCGCCAAGAGCCGGCGCGCCAGCTCGTCGCCGTCGAAGGGGAGATGGAGGCGGCAGAGGCCGATCAGCCCGGCCGCCGGGCGCTGCCAGGAGAGTTCGTCGCGGGAGGCGATAAAGGCCTCGAGCATCTCGAGGTTGCGCTCCCCCTCCAAGCGCGCCTGGGCCAAGGCTAGAGTGTAGCGGTCCTCGCGCAGGGCGATTTCTGAGATTCGCTCGCCCAGGACGTTCATGATCTCGCTGCTGTTCTCGCGCAGGACGACGGCGTCAAAGACCACTTTGGGATCAGGAGAGATCAGCCAGCCGGTTCGCAGGCCCTGGAGGCCCAGCGCCTTGGAGACGCTGCCCGTGCTGATGCCGCGCTCGTAGAGCCCGGCCACCGAGGGCACGCGCGTCCCCTGCCACTCGAGGCCGGCATAGACCTCGTCGCAGAGGAGGTAGGCACCCACGCGCTCGGCTAAGCGGACGACCTCACCCAGTTCCGCCTCCCGCAGGACCTGGCCCGTCGGGTTGTTGGGGTTGCAGAGGAAAATGAGCCGGGTGCGCTTCGTGATGAGCCCGGCAAGCTCGCCCAGGTCAAAGCGCCAGCCGTTCTCCTCGCGGCGCGGCAGGCTTTTGACGGTCGCGCCAATTGCCCTGCCCAGGACCGTCGGCTGGGGCCAGCCCGGCGTCTCGACGACGATCTCGTCGCCTGGCCCGACGAGCTGCGTGATGGCCAGAAAGTTGGCCTCGGCGGCGCCCGCGGTTATCAGCACGTCGTCCGCCGTGCAAAGGCCCACGAGCCCGGCTCGAGCAACCACGTGCTCGCGCAGCGCGGTCAGGCCCTGAAAGGACTCGTTCGACCAGTCGAGGGAGAGGTCGGGCTCGAGCTCATACAAAAACTCCCCGAGCCGCGGCGAGGTGGCGAGCGAGAATCCCAAAAAGGCCTCGGGCTTGCCGGCGGTAGGGGAAGCCGTGGTCTCGAGCAGCAGCTCGAACAGCCTGTGGATCTCGACCTTCAAGGCAACCTCCTACCGGCCCAGGTAGGCCTTGCGCAAGTCGGCGTCTTGGCGCAGCCTCTGCGCGGAGCCTTCCAAGGCTACCCGCCCAGTTTGAAGAACGTAGCCGCGATCGGCGATGCTGAGCGCCATGTTGGCGTTCTGCTCGACCATGAACACGGTGGTGCCGGTTTCGTTGACCCGCTTGATGAGTTCGAAGTTCTGCTCGACCAGGAGCGGCGCCAGCCCCATCGAGGGCTCGTCCATCAAGAGCAGCTTGGGGCGGGACATCAAGGCGCGCGCCATCGCCAGCATCTGCTGCTCGCCGCCCGAGAGGGTGCCGCCCTGCTGGTTCAGGCGCTCCTGCAGGCGGGGAAAGCGCGTAAGCATCCGCGCCAGGTCCTCTTGGATGCCCTCCTTGTCGCGGCGCAGGTAGGTGCCCATGAGCAGGTTCTCGCGCACGCTCATCTCGCCGAAGATGCGCCGGTTCTCGGGCACCACCGCCATGCCGCGCCCAATGCGGTAACTCGTCGGCCGCTCGTTCACGTTCTCGCCCAGGAACTCGACGGTGCCGCTGCTGGGCCGGACGATGCCGAGCGCCGTCTTGAGCGTGGTCGACTTGCCCGAGGCGTTGCCGCCCAGGAGGCAGACGAGCTCGCCGGGGTAGATCTCGAGCCCTATGTCCTGGAGGATGTGAATCGGGCCGTAGTGGGTGTTGACGCTTTGAAAGCGCAAGATGGGCGCTTGGCTGTTCGCTGAGTCCATCAGCCCAGCTCCTTGTGGCGGCGGCCCAGGTAGGCCTCGACGACCTTCGGATCGCTGGTAACTTCCTCGTAATCACCCTCGGCAATTTTTACGCCGTGATCCAAGACGATCACGCGGTCGGATATCTTGCCGACCACGTTCATGTCGTGCTCGATGAGCAGAATCGTGTAGCCGCCCTCGCCCCGCAATTTGCCGATCAAGGTGGTGATCTCGGCGGACTCGCTGGGGTTCATGCCGGCGGCGGGCTCGTCCAAGAGCAGGAACTTGGCGCCGGTGGTCATGGCGCGGGCGATCTCGAGCCGTCGGCGGTTGGCGTAGGAGAGGCTGTAGGCGGGCTGGTTCAGGCGGTAGCCCTGCAGGCGGCTGCCGAAAAAGGCGAGATTCGTTTCGGCCAAGCCTCGAATCTCCCCCTCCTCCCGGTGCCAGGCGGGCAGGCGCAAGACGGTCGACCAGAAGCCGGCCTTGGTGTGGCAGTAGGCGCCGGTCATCACGTTGTCGAGCACGCTCATGTTCAAGTAGACGCGCAGGCTCTGAAAGGTGCGGGCCAGACCCAGGGCGGCGATGTCGTGCGGCTTCATGCCGACGAGCGACCTGCCGCCGAAGCGGATGTCGCCGCCATCAGGTCTGTAGACGCCGGTGATCAGGTTGATGGCGGTCGACTTGCCCGCGCCGTTGGGCCCGATAAGGCTGACGATCTCGCCCTCGCCAACCTCAAAAGTCAGGGCGCTGATCGCCTGTAGGCCGCCAAAGCTCAAGCTGACCCCGTCGAGCTCGAGCATCAGGCGACCTTCACTTCTTCCTTGCCGAGCAGGCCCTGCGGCCTCACGATCATGAGGACCACCAGCGTCACCCCGACGATGAGGATGCGGGTGGCGGCGGGCTCGAGCGCCAGCCGCGTCTCCCAGGCAAAGGCGAAGAGGTAGAGGCTGAGGCCGAGCAGGAGGTGGAAGAGACCCGGCTTGTGCTTGAACAAGATGGTCAAGAGCAAGACGAAGATCGCCAAGATCGTCACGACGTTGCCCACGGCCGTAAAGTTGGGCGGAATAACCAGCCAAGACTGTATGGCTTGGTTGAGCCAGGACCCTGACAAGGTCGGGCTGTCCAGGCCCGGCCAGGCGAAGCGGACGAGGAGCTTGAAGAGGAGACCGCTGGCGATGGTCCCGCCCACGACCAGCGCGAAGCGCCTCATGGGCTTCAGGACCGCCCACAAGCCCATGAGGCCGAAGCCGTAAAAGAGAAAGCTGGCGGCGGTGATGTCCCGCAGGACCTCGGGCAGGACCGTGAAGATAAAGGCCCCGAGCACCGCGCCCGGCAGGCTGCCGATGCCGCCGAGCACCACCATCGCGTAGAGGTTGATGAGCGTGAGCGCGCTGTAGCGTGGCACCGGCACCACGTTGCCCTGCCAGGCCGCGTCGACCGAGCCCGCCAGGGCGGCGATGCCCGCGCCGATGGCAAAGGCCAGGAGCTTGAGCCGCCCGGTCGGCGTGCCCAGGATCTCGGCGGCCAGCTCGTCCTCGCGGATGGCGCGCCAGGCCCGGCCGATGCGCGAAAGGTTGAGGTGGTGGACGGTGAGGTAGACGAGGATCAAGAGGGCCAGGAAGAGGTAGTAGTACTCCAGCGTAGTGGTAAAGGAGTAGCCGAAAACCGAGATGCCGTCGAGGTGGTTGATGCCGTTGGGCCCGCGGGTGAAGTCCACCGGACGCTCGAGCCAGGGCAGGTTGACACGGGTCGCGGTGAGGGCGAGCTGCACGAAGACCAGCCCGAAGCCGAGGGTGACGATCGCCAGGTAGTCGCCCGAGAGCCGCAGGGACACCGAGCCGACGAGCCAGCCTATCCCGGCGGTCACCAAGATGATCAGCGGCACGCTTATGAGCGAGGGCAGGTGGACGCCGCCCGGACCCAAGGCGGTGACGAAATCCGACGAGCTGTAGGCGTAGAGGTAGCCGGCAATGCCAAAAAAGGCCACGTAGCCGAGGTCCAATAGCCCGGCGTTGCCGACGATGACGTTGAGGCCGATGGCCAGCATGGCGAAAATCAAAAAGCGCGCGCCCGTGCGGAGGATGAAGTCGTTGTTGGAGGCACCGATAAGCTCGAGAAAGGGCTGGGTGCCCGTTAGGAGCGGCACCGTGACGAGCAGGGCGAGCGCCAGCGCGTAGCGCCAGCCCAAGGGGAGGCGCTCCCAGAGATCGGCAAGCCGGCCCCAGAAGCTAGCGCGCTTGCGCCTGCGGCCTTCGACTTGCGCTGCCCACTCGTCGCTGCCGATAGACGGTGCGGGCGGCGAGGCTTCCGGGGTGAGCGGCTCAGAGGTGTAGGGGGTGGTGACCTTGTTGGTCTTGTCGGAGTTTTCCAAGACTAGACCTTCTGCACAAGCGGCTTGCCCATGAGGCCGCTCGGCCTGATGATGAGGATGAGGACCAAGATGATGAAGGCCACGGCGTCCTTGTAGGTGGCGGAGATGTAGACGCTGGTAAAGGCCTCGGCCATGCCGATGATGAGGCCGCCCAGAACAGCACCCGGAATGCTGCCAATGCCGCCCAGGACGGCGGCGGTGAAGCCCTTGAGGCCGGCGACGAAGCCCATCGTGTGGCGGATGCTGAAAAAGACGACGCCGACCAAGACGCCGGCGGCGCCGGCCAAGACGGCGCCGATAAAAAAGGTCGCCATGACGACCCGGTTGACGTCTACGCCCATCATCTGGGCGGCGTCCAAGTCGGTGGAGACCGCCCGCATGGCGCGGCCCAGGCGGGTCCTCTGCACGAAATACGTGAGCGCCAGCATGAGGACGACGGCGGTGCCGATGACCAAGATCCTCGAGCCGTGGACCCTCAGGTCGCCCAGCATGAAGATCGCGTCCGAAGGGATGAGGGTGCCACTGCCGTAGGAGAGGGGCCGCGGGCTGACGGTTATCTGAACCAGGTTCTGCAAGATAAAGGACACCCCCAGCGCGCTGATCAGCGGCGCGATGCGCGGCGCGTAGCGCAGCGGGCGGTAGGCGAAGCGCTCGACGGCGACGCTGACGACACCGGCGCCCACCATCGCCACCACCAGCATCAAGACGATGACGGCGGCGGCCGGCAAGAGCGACTCCCCGTCGGCAAAGGCCATGACGAAGACGCCGTAACCGAGATAGGCCCCGATCATGTAGATGTCGCCGTGCGCGAAGTTGAGCAGCCGCAAGATACCGTAGACCATCGAGTAGCCCAGGGCGATGAGCGCGTAGACGCTCCCCAGGGTGAGGCCGTTCAGCAGCGTCTGGGGCAGGAGCGAAAGGAAGGAGTCCATGCGTTAGCGCACCTTTGTGGCTTGCCACCAGGATAGAGGCGGGTGTTGGACCCGCCCCTATCCTGGCGTGATCAAGCTAGCGGTCGATCAGGGTGAAGTGACCGTCTTGAACCTGAAACAAGAAGAAGGTGCTGTTCTCGGCCTGGTTGCCCTCACCGAAGGTGACGGGCACGCCGAGCGGGGTCGTCTCCAAGTTCATGTCCGTTAACGCCTCGACGACGCATTCGCGGGAGAGGGCGTCACTACTCAAGCAGGTCTCGATGGCCTCCAAGGCCACGAAGGTGGCCAGCGCCGAGGCGCCACCAAAGGCGCCGAAGTCCTGGCCGAACTCGGCCCGGTAGGCCTCGTTGTAGGGCTGCATGGTGTCGATCTGGTTGGGATCGGGGGCGAAGAAGGTGACGTAGGCGCCCTCGGCGGCGGGGCCGGCGATGCCCACCCACTCGAGGCTGAAGCCGCCGTCGGGCATGAAGAGGACGCCTTCATAGCCCTGCTGCTCGAGGGCGACGGCCAGGCCGCCCCCCTGGCTCGAGATCTGGTTGGGGAAGAACACCACGTCCGCGCCCGAAGCGATGGCGGCCGTGGCGATGGAGGAGAAGTCGATCTCGTCTTGAGTGATCGACTGCCTGGCTACGTCGCCGACGCCGGCGTCCCTGAGCAGGGCCTCGACCTCGTCGTTCAGGCCGACCGCGTAGCTCGACTGATCGTCCAGCAAGAATGCCGAGGCGACGTTCAAATCGCTCAGCCAGAAGTCGACGATGGTCCGGCTCTGATCGGCGTCGTTGGGGATGGGCCGGAAGAAGGTGGAGGTGCCCGGCTGGGTCAGGTCGGTCCGGGTGCAGGACTGGGTGATGGTGGCCAGCCCGGCGTTTTCGAAGGTCGGTTGCACCGCCTCGCAGACCTGGCTGCCCATCGGGCCTACAACCGCGTAGATGTCGGGGTCGGCGGCGAGCCGCTCCGCCACGATGCGCCCGGTGTCGGCGTTGATCTCGTCGTCACCGTCGACGAGCTGGACGCTCAGGCCGGTGCGCGCGTTGAAGTCGTCGATGACCACCTTGGTAAAGCCCCTGGCCTCCTGGCCGATAAAGGCGGCCCCGCCCGTCAGCGGGCCCATAAAGGCCACCTTGACGGTCTGGGCGCCGGCGAGGGGCGCGAGGAGGAGGGCGGCGAGGAGGGCGGGTTTGCTGAGCTTGAACATGTGGTTCTCCTTTGGACAGGTGCTTGTCGTGCTTTGGATGAGTGGGGACTCTCTTACCTCTCTGCCTTCTCACTGGCGGCTTCGCTCGGCCTATGCCTCGAGGGGTAATCGACGATCTTGTCCCACTCGTCTGCGGCGGAGCGGGCCACCACGGCAACGAGGGGCTCCTCGCCGATGTTGAAGACCTCGTGGGGAACGCCGGGCTCGATATAGATGAAGTCGCCCGCCTCGTTCTCCACGGAATACCTGAGGGCGGGGCCGAAGTCGTGCCGGACCCTGCCCTGCAAGATGAAGAGCATGACCTCGAAACCGTCGTGGATGTGGGCGTAGGCGACGGCGCCCGGCGGCACCGTGGCGACGTTCATGGACAGCCCCTTGGCGCCGACGTTCTTGCCAGACAGCCCGGTCTTGTAGCGAATACCGTTCCAGGCGCGGTCGTCGGCCCCGCCGCCACGAATGACCTGGACGCCTTCATGGCCCTCCACGTACCTCTGCAAATCCTCACGTTGCTCGACCATGCGACCTCCTTGAGATGGACGCGGCCTCTGCCTCCAAAGCTTGCCAGGCGTGGAAGCCGCCCTTCTTCGTGTATAGCCGGCTCAATCGTACTTCAAGGCGAGTGTGGAGGTGTGACCTTCTTGATGAGGTTCACCTCGACGGGCTTCACGCAAGGGAGTAGGGGCATTTCCCTGGCGCCGCCACTCCTATGCCCACCTCCTTCTCCGGCCAGCGGCGCACCCGGCTCACAGCCTCGAGCGAATCTCCCACAGGTCAAGAAAGAGCGGCTTGACGGTCTTTCGCAAGTAGTCCGCGCCGGCCGAGCCACCGGTTCCCGGCTTGTGGCCAATGGTCCGCTCGACCATCTTGACGTGGCGGTAGCGCCACTCCTGCAGGCCCTCGTCCAGATCCACCAGACGCTCGCAGACCTCGGCGGTAGCTGGGTCGCCGCGATAGATATGGATAAGCACATCTTGCAGTTCGGGCGAGGGCGCGATCTTCGCGCTGACCTCGCGGCCCAAGAGGGCGGGCGGCACCGCGTAGCCCCGCACGTGGAGATAGCCTAGAAAGGCGTCCCAGAGCGTGGGGGCGTGGTAGCGTGCCTCTAGCCGCTCTCGCTCGCTCGAGCCTTTTGGGTAGTTGCCAAAGACACCCGCACGCTTGTGCCCCAGGGCGAACTCGAGCTCGCGGAAGCCCTGCGACTGAAAGCCGCTGCTCGCGCCCAAGCGGTCTCGAAAGGCGTTGAACTCGAGCGGTGTCATCGTCTCCAAAACATCGATCTGCGCGACGATGGTCTTTAAGATGGTCAGCGTCCGCTTGAAGGTGCGCAGGACCCGGGGGGTGTCGCCGCCATGGAGCAGGCGCTGCAAAAAGTCGATTTCGTGCAGGAGCTGCTTGAACCAGAGTTCGTAGACCTGGTGGATGACGATGAAGAGCAGCTCGTCGTGCTCGGCCGACTCGGGCGTTTGCAGCGCGAGGAGCGCGTCCAGCCGCAGATAGGAGCTGTAGGTCAGCGCCTTCGCCTTATGCTTTTTCCCACCGGTCATTGTCACTCGCCCCCACTTGTTTTAGCTGTAGATTTTTACAGTGTAAAATAAAAGCAGGAAGGTTTCATGTGAACGCAACGCCGCGCCGAACGAGATCGGAGCTTCAGGAGGAATCTTCACGCCGCGCGGAAGAAAGGTGGAACCATGTCTCGAGCAAACCCCGCTGTCGCTAGGTGCCTTTACGTCCTCGACTACGGCCTCTTCGAGGTGCATGAGAACGGGCGCGTCATCGGCATTCCCGGCTACCTGATAAGGACGGTGACCGGTCACGCTATCTTGGTCGACACGGGCTTTCCTAAGGCTTACGCCGACGATGCGGCGAGAGCGGGACTCAGGGACGGCCTGGGGAGCTTCGGGCGCGTCCTGAAGCTGACGCGCGAGAACTTGCCCGCCGCGCAGCTGGAGCAAGCAGGGCTGACGCCGGCCGACATCACCCACCTCGTCTTGACCCACAGCGACATCGATCACGTCGGCGGCCTCGAGGATTTCCCTCAGGCCACGCTGATCGTAGGGCGGGCGGAACGCGCCCTCGAGCGGCCGCGCTACTTTGGCGACCGCTCGCCCATCACCTGGCCGGAAGGAATGGACCTTCAGCTCGTCGACGGGGACAGCGAGCTGCTGCCCGGCGTGACCCTGCTCGCGACCCCCGGACACTCGCCGGGCCACCTCTCGCTGCTCGTGCGTCTGCCAAGTGGTCCGGTGCTGCTGACCGCCGACGCCATCTCCCGGCCGGCCGAGCTCGAGGAGGGCTTCAGCGGCGCCTGGGAGCCCCTGCAGGCGCGGGCTAGCGCCGAGCGCCTCATGGCGTTGGCCCAAGCCGAGGGTGCCTGGCTGATCTATGGCCACGACCCTGCCCAGTGGCAGACGCTCCGCAAGGCCCCCGACCTTTACGCCTAGCGCCTACAGTCGGGCGCGCCTCAACTAAAGCGCTTTGCAAAAGGATTGAGATTCCCTCAATCCTTCCGCCCTACAGCGCGAGCAAAAGCCAACGCTGTAGTGTAGGGCCACTGGGCCCCCGCTAGTGCTTGGGGTCACTAGACCCGCCGCTAGTGCGGCTGCAAGTGCGGGTACTACAGTGGCCCTCAACCTTTGTACAAAGCGCTGTAGGCGCTATCTCGACAGTCGCTATCTCACGTCGCGGCCCTGATTTAAGATGATCACGTTGCCGCTAGCGCAGTCGCCCGCCGGCGAGACGAGAAAGGCCACCCACGCGGCAATCTCGCCTGGTTCCATGGGCGCGCCGCGCGGCATCCCCGCCAGCGCACGCTCGAGATCGCCTGGTTCCACCACGTCGAAGAGGTCGGTGCGGGTCATGGCGGGCGCCACCGAATTGACGGCGACGCCCTCCTCAGCGTAGCGCCGCGCCAGGTGCTTGGTGAGGTTGTCCAGCGCCGCCTTGCTGGCCCGGTAGTGGGCGGGATCGAAGACATCGAAGTTGTAGGCGCCATTGGAGGAAATGTTGACGATCTTCTTGACGCCCGGCCGCTTCAGCATGCGCGGGATCGCCCTCTGGCAGCAGTAGAAGGCGCTGTCGAAGTTGATGCTCATCTGGCGCCTCAGCTCCTCGGCGCTGATCTCGACGAAGTCGGTGACGAAACAGGTTCCGGCGTTGTTGACCAAGGCGTCCACGCCACCTAGTTCGGCGTCGATCTCGGCGAAGACGCGGGCGACCTCCTCGGGTCTCGAGAGATCGGCGGTCTTGGGCAAAAATGGCGCGCCGTCTTCCGCTAAGCGCCGCGCCGTCTCGACCAAGGCTTGGCCGTTCACGTCCACGCCGACGACGATGAGCCCGTCGCGGAGGAGCGCCTGGGCGACAGCCAGACCGATGCCACGAGCTGCTCCGGTAACGACCGCAACCTTGTTCATGCCGTCCATCCTAACCTCGACCTGGATCCGGGGCAAGGCTTCTTGCCTGACGGTCTCCTGCTTGACGGTACCAGTTATCGTCGAACCTGCTAACGGACGAGATCGGCTCAGAGCGCCGCCTCTTGACCCGCGGGTGAATGAGGCGAGACGCTCTGGTCGGGGCGCCCGCGCGCTACTTCGCCGGGCTGACGTTGGTGCGTTTAAAGGGCGCGACGGGGTTTAAGATGTTCCGGCACTGCGGATTGACGCAGCCGGGGCAGCGCAGGCCGTACTGCTTGGTGCAGGGCTCGCCCGACTGCAGGTGCTCGTAGACGATCTGCGCCAGAGCATCCTGAAAGAGCGGCTCGCCGTTCAGGGCCGGAGCCCGCTTGAAGTTGCTGATGCCGACCTTGTGGGCCAGCTCGCCGTACTCGATGTCGATCTCGGACAAGGTCTCGATGTGATCGCTGGTAAAGGCGACGCCGATGACGAGCACGTTCTTGCGCTTTTTTGCGCCGAGCCCCTTGATGACCTCTTCGGTGCTGGGACCCTGCCAGGGCACCGGGCCGACATCGGACTGGTAGGCCAGCAGGTACTCGTGCGAAAAGCCCAGGCACCTCATGACCTCGTGGACGCCGGCGCCGACCTCCTGCGGATAGGCGTCGCCGCGGTTGATCACGTCCAAGGGTAGGGAATGGGCGCTGAAGAGCAGCAGGACGTCGTCGCGGTCCTTCTCGTCGAACATCATCAAGCCGTCGCGCACGGTCTTGGTCATGGCCTCGATGAAGAGGGGGTGGGTGGGCCAGCGGTCGATGACGCTCCACTCAAAGGTGTCCTTGAGGCCGACCTTGCGCGCCGCGCGCCACAGCTCGTTCAGCGACGAGCCCGTGGTCGAGCAGGAGAACTGCGGGTACTGGGTAAAGGCGACCGCGCGCCTGACGCCGTCCTCTTTCATTCGCTGGAGCGCGTCCTCGCTGAAGGGGTCGATGTAGCGGAAGGCCACATAGAACTTGTGCGGTGCGGTCTCGGGGGAGAGCTCGTCCAAGCGCGCAACCATGCCGCGGCCCTGAAGTTCGGTCCAGTGAAGGATGGGCGAGCCGCCGCCGATACCCTGGTAGAGCTTTCTGACCTTGGGCGTGCGCCGCTTGGCGATCCAGGGGCCCAGGAACTTCTGCGCGGGGAGCTGGATAATCTCGCGGTCCTCGAAGAGCTTGAGCAGGAAGGGCCCGACCTCGTCGGGGGTCTTGGGTCCGCCCAGGTTCATCATGATGATGCCCGTCGGGCCCCTGTTGGCGTGGGTTTCCATGGTCATAGTCTACCTTTGCGCGTCCAGGACAAATGTCTTTGACTGTATGTCCGAGTCTGGGTCCCGCCCCGCCCAGTCCCTGGGCTTCAGGAACTCGAGCATCTCCGCTTCCTCCGTTCCCGGCTCGGGCCTGTAGTCGAAGGCCCAGCGGGCCAGCGGCGGCATGCTCATCAAGATGGCCTCGACGAAACCGCCCGTCTGCAAACCGAAGAGCGTGCCCCGGTCGTAGACGAGGTTGAATTCGACGTAGCGTCCCCGGCGGTAGAGCTGCCACTGACGCTCGCGCTCGCCGTAAGGGGTGCTCATGCGCTTTTCGACGATGGGAAGATAGGCCGGTAAAATCGTGGCGATGCCGTCCCTCACAAAGGCGAAGTCCGCCTCCCAGTCGCCCTGGCCGACCGGCGAGAGCTCGTCGAAGAAGATCCCGCCGACGCCGCGCATCTCGCCGCGGTGCTTGATGAAGAAGTAGTCGTCGCAGGTCGCCTTGAGCGCCCCATAGTCCGCCTGCGGGTGACGGTCGCAGAGGGCCCTCAGCGTCCGGTGAAAGTGGACGGCGTCCTCGTGGGAGGGGTACGAGGGCGTCATGTCGGCGCCGCCGCCGAACCACCAGACCTCGCTCTCCCCCTTCTCGCCGACCTCGAAGTAGCGGTAGTTGGCATGAAAGGCGGGGACATAGGGGTTTCTGGGGTGCAGGACCAGCGAGACGCCGGTGGCGAAAAAGGGCTTGTCCCCGATGCCGGGGTGCGCTTTGGCGAGACTGGGGGGCACCCGCTCGCCGTGGACCGCCGAGACGTTGACGCCCGCGCGCTCGAAGACCCGGCCTTCGCTCAGGACCCGAGCGGTGCCGCCGCCGCCGCCGGGACGCTCCCAGCTCGAGCGCTCGAACTTACCCTCGCCGTCGATGGTCTCAAAGGCGGCGATGAGCTTTTCCTGGCCCTCTTGCATGAGCGCGGTCACCCGCTCGCGCCTGGTCATGCGATCCCCCCGCTCTCTCGAGCTCCCCCCTTATCAAGGGGGACTGGGGGGGATTCCCGGTCGAAGCCCTTCACCACCTCGACGAGGTACTCGGCGTGCTCGGGCGGCGTCTGGCGCATGATGCCGTGGCCCAGGTTGAAGATGTGGGCGCCGCCCAGGCCCTCGCGGAGGACGCGCTCGGCCTCGTCCTTGATGATGGGCTTGGGCGCCAGCAGCGCGGCGGGGTCTAAGTTGCCCTGGAGGGTCTTGCCGGGCAGGAGTGCTCGGACCTGGCTTAGCGGCGCGCGCCAGTCCACGCTGATCACTTCGGCGGGGAGCCTGGCTATCTCGCCGTAGAGGTGCAGGGCGTCCACGGCGATGTAGAGGCGCGGCACCTGGTACTCGGCCAGGGCGTCCAAGACCCTGGCGGCGTAGGGCCGGCCGAACTCGGCATACGTGCGCGCGTCGTGCAGACCCGCCCAGGAGTCGAAGAGTTGGATGGCCTGCGCGCCCGCCCCTAGTTGCATCTTGAGGTAGCGGATCGAGACCTCGGTCAGCTTGTCCAAAAGGGCGTGGGCGAGGGTGGGCTCCTGGCGCAGAAACTGGCGGAACTCCTCGAAGTCCTTGGAGCCGCCGCCCTGGACCATATAGGTGGCGAGCGTCAGGGGAGCGCCGCCGAAGCCGATCAGCGGCACCGGGCAGTCCTTGCGGATGAATTTTATGGCCACGGCGACGTAGGGGGCGATCTCGTCCTCCGCGGGGACGCGCAGGGCCTGAACGTCTCTCTCGGAACGCACCGGGCTCTCGAAGACCGGACCGGGTCTGAAGTCGATCTTCACCCCCATCGGCGGCAGGGGCGTCATGATGTCCTGAAAGAGGATGGCCGCGTCCACGCCCAGGCGCCGGACGGGTTGCAAGGTTATCTCGCAGGCCAGTTCGGGCGTGCGGCACATCTCCCAGAAGGAGGCCTTCTCCTTGATGGCCCGGTACTCGGGCAGGTAGCGCCCGGCCTGGCGCATGATCCAGATGGGGGCTCTGGGGGTGTTCTTGCCCCAGGCGGCCTCGAGAAAGAGGCTCATGGACTGCCCGCTTGAGGCCCGAACTGACTCGTTGGCGGAATGGGGGTCATTCGTTCACTTCCTCGGCTTCTCCTTCGGGCGTAAAGCGGTAGCCTAGGCCCTGAAGGGTATGCAAATAGACGGGCCTTTTGGGGTCGGGTTCGAAGAGCCCTCGCAGCCGCGCCACCAGCCCGTCCAGGACGCGGCTGGAGGGAAAGGCCTCGTCGCCCCAGACCGCGTCTAAGATGTCGTCGCGGCTGACGACCTCGCCGGCGCGCTCGGCCAAGAGGCGCAGGAGGTTCTGCTCGCGCTCACCCAACCCCTCCTTGCGGCCGCCCGCCAGGGTGACCGTCCAACTCGCGAAGTCCACATGGTGGCCGCCGAAGCGCAGACCGTGCTCGCTCCCACCCTGTGCCGCCCAGGCTTGGCGGCGCAAGAGGGCCCTCACCCGCAGGAGAAACTCGGGCAGGTGAAAGGGCTTGGCGAGGTAGTCGTCGCCGCCCGCCTCTAGCCCCCTCACCCGGTCCTGCGGCTGGCCCTTGGCGGAGAGAAAGAGCACCGGGGTGCGGTCGCCCTGGCCGCGCATGGTCTCGCACAGCGCGTAGCCCGAGAGCCGGGGCAGCATCACGTCGAGGACCACCAGGCTGGGCTTTAGCGATTTCCAGCTCTCGAGGCCCAGGGCGCCGTCGCTGGCGATGAGCACCTTGTAGCCCTCGAGGCGGAGGTTGTCGGCCAGGACGCTCGCCATGGTCGTCTCGTCCTCGACGATCAGGATGGTGTCGCCGGGCAAGATGGTGTCGCCGGGCCTCGTGGGGGCCTTCACGGGGCCGACTCCAGCGCGGGCCGCTCAGCTCGCGCCGCGGCGCGGCGCGGCAGGACGACGGTGAAGCGGCTGCCGCCGCCCTCGCGCGCCTCGCAGCGGACCCAGCCGTTCATCGCCTCGGTGATGGTCTTGACCAGGTGCAGGCCCAAACCCATGCCCGCGCTCTCGCGGGTGAGCTCGTTGCCGACCCTATAGAACTTGTCGAAGACCGCGCTCCGCTCCTGGGCGCTCACGCCCACACCCTCGTCCTCGACGTGGAGCACGACCAGGTGGCCCTGGGCCTCGAGCCTCAGCCTGACAGGCTTGACGGGCTGGGGCGTGTACTTGACGGCGTTGTCCAAGAGGTTGCCGAGCACGACGGCGAAGGCCGCCGGGTCGAGCGAGACGGGCAAGGGCTCCCTGGGCAAAAGGAGCTCGAGCACGGCTCCTCGCGCCTCCAGGCCGGCGCGGCTGCGCGCGGCGACACCCTGCACCACCGCCCCCAGTTCGGCGGCCTCCATGACGGGAGGTTCGCCGCCGTGCTCCAAGCGGGCGCTCGCTAAGACCTGCTCGCTGGTGGCCTCCAGGCGAGCGAGCTCGCGCTGCATCGCCTCTAAGTAGTCACGGCGCTTGGCGGGCTCGAGGGGGCGGTAGAGCGCGGTCTCGACGAGCAGCTTCAAGGTGCCGATGGGGGTGCGAAACTCGTGGCTGACGGCGCTCAGAAAGTTTCCCTGGCGCCGCTTCATCTCCCGCTCGGCGCGCAGGTTGCGCCCGATGATCCAGAGCCCAAGGAGGACGACCAGCAGAAAGAACGGCCCCTCGTAGCGAAACATGCGCAGGTGGCGCCGCTGCCGGGCCTCAAAGGCGCTCACGGCCGCCCGGTCGAGCTCGAAGCGCTCGCCCAGGCTGAGGTGCAAGTAGCTGGCCTCCAAGCGAGCGATCAGCGCGGCGTCGCCGGGCCGCTCGTCCAAGAGCGCGTTGGCAAGGGCGAGGTCGCGGCTCCAGGCGGCCAGCGTGCCCTGGCTGACCTCACCCAGGTAGCGCTCTTGAAAGACCATCCACCACAGCACCTGCGCCAGGACGAAGGCGATGACGACGAAGAAGGCGAGGCGGGTGACGGTCTGAGAGGCTGGTTTCATAAGTGAGGATCAAAGATTGAAATTTTGAATCTTGAATCTTGAATTTTCAATTTCCTAGAGCCAACCCTCCTCGAGCGCCTCTATCGCGTGATAAGTGATGATGAGGTCGGCGCCGGCGCGCTTCATGCCGTGAAGCGTCTCGCGCACCGCCGCCGCCTCGTCGAGCGCGCCGGCCCTGGCGGCATGCTTGATCATGGCGTACTCGCCCGAGACGTTGTAGGCCGCCAGCGGCAGGTGGCTCTCGGCGCGCACCCGGGCGATGACGTCCAAGTAGGCCAGGGCGGGCTTGACCATGAGCAGGTCGGCGCCCTCGGCCTCGTCGAGGGCGGCCTCGCGCAGAGCCTCGCGGCTGTTGCGGGCGTCCATCTGGTAGGTCTTGCGGTCCTTGGGCGGCGTCATCCCGCCCCCAAAAGACCCCTTGGGCGCCGAGCCCGCGGCGTCGCGGAAGGGGCCGTAGTAGGCCGAGGCGAACTTGACCGCGTAGGACATGATGCCGACCGCGGCGTGGCCGGCCTCGTCGAGCGCCGCGCGGAGGTAGGCGACGCGGCCGTCCATCATGTCCGACGGCGCCAGCAGATCCGCGCCGGCCTCGGCGTGGGCCAGCGCCATCTCGGCGAGCCCCGCCAGGCTGGGGTCGTTGTCGATCACCAGCCCCCGCGGGGTCGGGGCAAGAATGCCGCAGTGGCCGTGATCGGTGTAGGCGCAGAGGCAGACGTCGGTGATAAGGACGAGGTCGTCGCCAAAGGCCCCTCTCGCCTCGCGCAAGGCCTGCGGCACCGGTCCATTCGCATCGCTCGCCCCGCGGCCGCTGGCGTCCTTGTCGGCCTGGAAGGGCACGCCGAAGAGGAGCGCGGTCCTAACGCCCAGCTTGGCGGCGCGCTCGAGCTCGCCCAGGAGCCTGTCTACGCTGTAGCGCGAGATGCCGGGCAGGGCGCCGACGGCTTGGACCTCGCCCCGGCCCGGCACCACGAAAAAGGGCGCGATCAGGTCCTCCGGGCGCAGCCTCGTCTCCGCCACGAGCTCGCGCAGGGCGGCGGTCGTCCTCAGCCGCCGCGGGCGCACCGTCGGCGCGGGCGGCGTTTTCCCTTCAAGCATCATCGTGAACCAGCCTCCCTTGGTCGCTCAGCTCCGCCAGGGCCTCCAAAACCGCCAGGGCCTCCAAAACCGCCGCGGCGTCGGGCCGGACGGCCTCGGTGCAGCACCAGCC
>JALZLY010000365.1 GCA_030858465.1 Deinococcota bacterium | reverse complement strand
GAACTCGTGCCTAGGGGCGAGACCTCGCTTTGCTCCGAGCTCGAGCTCATTCGCGCCCGGCTGCCCCGGGTGGACACCATCAACATCCCCGACGTCTTGCGCTTTCCTCTGCGTTCCTGGCAGGGCTGTGAGGTCGCTCGCCGCTACTACGCCTCCGCCATCCCGCACCTGCGGGCCATCGATATCGACCTAGATCGCCCGCTGCCGATGGCGGAACTGTTGCGGCAGGGAGGCATCTCGGAGGTGCTGGTGGTGACGGGCGACGCGCCCGCCGACATGTCGCGGGTGGTCTATCCGAGCAGTTCTACCGATGTCATCAAGAAGGTCAAGCGCGAGCTGCCGGGGATGACCGTCTACGCCGCCTTGGACCCCTACCGGCAGTCGTTCAGGGCCGAGCGCGACTACGCCCTGCGAAAGCTCGAGGTGGGCGCCGACGGCCTCTTCACCCAGCCCTTTTTCGACCTCAGGCTGATGGTGGTCTGGGCCGAGCTGCTGCCGGACGCGCCGGTCTTCTGGGGCTTCACCTCGGTGACGACCCAGCGCTCTCTGTCCTATTGGAAGACGAGAAACGGCGCCGTCTTTCCCGCCGACTTCGAGCCCAGCCTGGCCTGGAACCGGGCCTTGGCCGCGCGGGCGCTTCGCTTCGCCGAAGAGCGAAACGCCCACCTCTACTTCATGCCGATTCGCACCGGCGTGCTCGACTATCTGGAGGGGGTTCTTTAGGGACAGGCGCCGGAAGACGTCAAAACGGTCATTCCGGCCTCTGTTCTCCGGCCCCTGCTTTTAGAACTCCAGGCTGTAGCCCAGGTTGGCCCCGAAGGAGCCGAGCGCCGAGCCCGGCGCGGCCAGGAGTCGCAGGTCAAGCGTCCCCGCGCCGAGGGGGTGGCTCAAGCCCAGGCTGCCCAAGAAGCGCGGGCCGGGGACGCGGTAGGGTTCGGCGGCCAGGCTCAGGCTGTAGCTTAGCGTCTCTGCCGCGCCGCTCAGCTCGAGGCGCAGTCCCGGCTTTAGCCCCAGGCTGCCGCCGCCTATGAGGGCCGTGGCCCGCAGTGTCGGCCAGCCCGCGCGGTTGAGGCGGTACTCGAAGCCCGCCGCCGCGAAGCCCGCGCCCGTGCCGGGCTCGAGGCCGGCCAGGACGAGCGCGTGGCCGTCGTCCTGGCCTACGAGCCGCCTGAACTGCAGGGCGGCGCCGAAGCCGCCGCCGAAGCCCCGGCCGCTCAACCAAGCGAGCTCGGGGTCCACGGCCAGAACCAGCAGCCGGTCCAAGCGGTAGGAGAAGCCTGCTGCTAAGCGCAGGCCGAGAGGGTGGTCCCCGGCCAGGGGGTAGGCTGGCCGGCTGTCTTCGGCGAAGGCCCGCGCCCGCTCGAAACGGGCGGGGCCTACGTTGAAGGCCTCGAGCCGCAGCCGCGCCGCGACGGTGGCGACGGTGCCCCGGCCCTGAAGGGAAAGGTCGAACTCGCCCGCCGTGCTCAGGTCGGCGCCCGTGTCCAGGATGACGTTGCCGAGCGGGCCCAGGGTCAGGGTGCGGCGCGCGGCGGCGCCCACCTCAAAGGCGCGTCCCGGCGTCACCCCGAGGCGCAGCGTTACCCTGGCCCAGCCGGCGTCGAGATCCGAGGCTGTGAGCAGGGGCCTGAGACCCGGCGGCGCCGCCTCGAGGCCGAAGCGGAGCGTCTGCGCGCCGGCCAGGGGGACGAGGGCGAGAAGAAGCGCGAGTCCGATGAGGGTGCGGGAGAGAGGCGAGGCAAAGAGCATGGCTCCAGTCTAATCTTTGTCGTCCTCTTCCAGGCGAGTGAGGAGCGGGGTGCTATTCTCATGGGCGTGACCTTGGACCGGGTTCAAAATCCGGCCTGGTATAGACTGAGCTGCAAGAACCCGCGGTCGCAGGAGCGGCTGTGCCCTTAGGAGTACGGATGAACATTCTGGGACGGATCACGGTTTTGCCTCATGTGCCCGAGCGGGTAGGACGCCTGAGCGAGCTTGCCTACAACCTCTACTGGACCTGGCGCCCCGAGGCCCAGGCGCTCTTTGCGCGCATCGACCCCGAACTCTGGGAGCGCGTCAACCGCAACCCGGTCAGGGTCCTGCGCGACGCCTCGCAGGACAGGCTCGAGGCCGTGGCCGCCGACGAGGACTACCTGAGGCTCTACGACGAGGTCAGCGCCGACTTCCGCGCCTACCTGAGCGGCAAGGACACCTGGTTCGCCCATGCCCACCCTGAGGCGGCGGGGCAGACCCACGCCTACTTCTGCGCCGAGTACGGCTGGCACGAGTCCATCGCCCTCTACTCGGGCGGCCTCGGCGTCTTGGCCGGCGATCACACCAAGGCCGCCTCGGACTTGGGCGTGCCGCTCGTGGGCATCGGCCTCTGGTACCCCGAGGGCTACTTTCACCAGCGCGTCGCCGCCGACGGCCAGCAGGAGGCGGTCTACAGCCGCCTGAGCCCGCTCGACCTGCCGCTCAAGCTTGCCACGGACGAGGAGGGCAAGGAACTCCGCGTGAGCGTGAGCCTCGTCGGCAGGAGCGTCTTTGTCCGCGCCTGGGAGATGAAGGTCGGCCGGGTCAAGGTCTACCTGCTCGACACCGACGTCCCCGAAAACGACGCCGCCGATCGCGCCATCTTGGCGCGCCTCTACGGCGGCGACACCCGCACCCGCGTCGCCCAGGAGATCATCCTCGGCATCGGCGGGGTGAGGATGCTGCGCGCGCTCGGCGTCAGTCCCACCATGTGGCACATGAACGAGGGCCACAGCGCCTTTATGGCCTTGGAGCGCTCTCGCGAGTTCGTCGAGGCAGGGCTAAGCTTCGACGAGGCCCGCGAGGTGGTCGCGGCGGGCACCACCTTTACCGTCCACACCCCGGTGTCGGCCGGCAACGACGGCTTTGCCTTCGATCTGATCGGCCAGTTCTTCAGCGGCTTCTGGGGGTCTCTGGGCCTGTCGCAGGCGGAGTTCTTCGACTTAGCCCGGCACGATCACGGCTGGGGCGCCGTCTACAGCATGCCCGCCCTGGCCCTGCGCTTCACCTCGGGACGCAACGGCGTGGCCGAACTCCACGGCCAGACGTCCCGGCGCATCTGGAACGACCTCTGGCCTGAGGTGCCCACCGACGAGGTGCCGATCGGTCACGTCACCAACGGCGTCCACTCCAAGACCTGGGTCGCCCCCGAGATCTGGCAGCTCGTCTCCAAGAGCTTTCCCGACGGCTGGCGGGGCAGGCTCGAGGACGAGACCATGTGGCAGGCGGTCAAGGAGACCCGCAACCGCGACGTCTGGGCGGTGCGCCAGCGCCTCAAGGAGGAGAGCGTGGGCTTCTTGCGCGCGCGTGTCCTCAAGCAGCAGGCCCGCCACGGCGCCAGCCCCACCGCCATGCACGTCACCGAAGGGCTGTTTAACCCGAGGGTGCTCACCATCGGTTTCGCCCGGCGTTTTGCGACCTACAAGCGCGCCACCCTGATCTTCCGGGACCTGGCGCGCCTGGAGCGCATCCTCTCCAACCCCGAGCGTCCCGTCCAGCTCGTCTTCGCCGGCAAGGCCCACCCCGCCGACAAGCCCGGCCAGGAGCTCATCGCCGAGATCCACAACCTCTCGCAGAACCCGCGCTTCGTCGGCAAGGTCATCTTCTTGGAGGACTACGATATGGCCGTGGGACGGGCGCTGACCCGCGGCGTCGACGTTTGGCTCAACAACCCCCGCCGCCCCAACGAGGCCTCGGGCACGAGCGGTCAGAAGGCGGCCATGAACGGCATCTTGAACCTCTCCATCTTGGACGGCTGGTGGCCCGAGGGCTACAACGGCGAGAACGGCTGGGCGATAGGCTCGAATATCTCGCTGGCCAGTTCCGAACAGGCCGACGCCGCCGATGCCGACGCGCTCTACGACCTCCTCGAGCGCGAGGTGGTGCCGCTCTACTACCAGCGGGGCGAAGACGGCGTGCCTCAGGCCTGGCTGGAGCGCGCCAAGGACGCGATCGCAAGCTGCAGCCCAAAGTTCAGCGCGCGGCGCATGGTGCAAGACTACGTCAACCGCTACTACGTGCCCGCGTCTGAGCGCGCCCTGCGCATGAGCGCCGACTCCTTTTGCCGGGCGCGCGAGCTGGCGAGCTGGCGCCGGCAGCTCAGAAACAACTGGCACGGCATCTACTTCAGCGTGCGCTCGCCCCAGGACAGCGTCAAGACGATGGGCGACAGCCTGGAAGTCGAGGCGGTCTTGAACCCCAGGGCCATCGACTTCGCCGACCTGCGCGTCGAGCTCGTCTACTCGCCCGAGGCCGACGGCCTCAAGCACAACCTGGTGACGGTGCCGATGGAGGCGGTCGAGACCTACCCCGACGGCGGCTGCGTCTACCGGGTGCGTTTCACGCCCAAGCTGACCGGCCGCCTCGCCTACGGCGTGCGCGTCTACCCCGTTCATCCGGACCTGGTGAGCCCCTTCGACATGGGCATGATCCGCTGGGCGTAACAGCGGTCAGCAGGGGTGACGCGCGCCTCGTCCCGCTATGGTTCGGCAGTTACGGTTTGGCAACGGCCTGGTCGG
This sequence comes from Deinococcota bacterium, assembly GCA_030858465.1. NCBI lineage: Bacteria > Thermotogati > Deinococcota > Deinococcota bacterium. Next base: position 21,200 of record JALZLY010000365.1, on the reverse strand, counting down.
TGATCCAGAGGAGGCGTTCCCTCGCCGAAATCGCCTGGGCCGGGTACTTGAGCGGGTCGCGTTCGCCGTAGAGCGTGGCGGCAAGCGCCTCCCGCTTTCCCTCCCCGGCGACGAGAAAGGCCACCACCCGGCCCCGGCTCAGCGCCCGCGCGGTCAGGCTCAGCCTGGTGGCGGCTTGAGATTCCGGCCGGGCGACCACGGTCAGGCCCTCCGCGCCGAGCGCGTCGTCGCCGGGAAAGAGGGAGGCGGTATGCGCGTCCTCGCCGAGGCCTAGGAGGACGAGGTCGAAGTCGGGCTCCTCGCCCGCCTTCTCGCGCAAGACCTCGGCGTAGGCGCCCGCGGCCACCTCGGGTCTGCCGGGTACGAAGGGCCAGGGATGGACCTGGTGTTCGGGCACCGGGGCGGCGTCCAAAAGCCGCGCCTTGGCCGCGCCGTAGTTGCTCCTTGGGTCGCTATAGGGTACGAAGCGCTCGTCGCCCCAGTAGAGCCAGGTGTCGCGCCAGGGCAGCGCGCGCGTCTTGAGGAGGTCGTACATCGCCAGCGGCGTGCTGCCACCCGAGAGCACCACGCTAAAGCGCCCGCGCGCCTTGACCGCCTCCTCGGCGAGCGCGCTGAAGAGTTTGGCGGCCTCTTGCGCGACATCGCGGACGGTGATGAGCTCGGGAGCTTGCATACCCCAGTATAGACTCCAGTTTAGGCGCGGCACCAGTCTCGTTCCATAAGCTCTACCAAAAACCGGGTAGACTCGAGCATGACGTTTTCAGACAACCTCTCACGAGACGAGGCGCTCGAGCTCATGGCTAGCTGGACCGCGTCCGAGTCCCTGCGCAAGCACATGCTCGCGGTGGAGGCGGCGGTGGCCGCCTACGCCAGAGCGTACGGCGAGGACGAGGCGTTGTGGCGCGCCGCCGCCATCCTCCACGACTTCGACTACGAAAGGCACCCCGAGCCGAGCGAGGCGGGCCACCCCTTCGTGGGGGTGCGCCACTTGCGCGAGCTAGGCTATCCCGAGGAGGTGCTCGAGGCCATCCTCGGCCACGCCGACTACTCCGGCGTCCCCCGCGAGACGCGTCTCGCCAAGGTGCTCTACGCCTGCGACGAGGTGACCGGCCTCATCACCGCGGCGGTCTTGGTGCGGCCCGACAAGAGCGTCGCTGGGCTCGAGGTCAAGAGCCTCAAAAAGAAGTTCAAGGACAAGGCCTTTGCGCGCGGTGTGAGCCGCGAGGACGTACGGCGCGGCGCCGACGAGATCGGCGTCGAGCTTTGGGAGCACGTGAGCTTCGTGCTAAAGGCGATGCAAGACGACGCCGAGAGGCTGGGTCTGGACGGGCGCCTGGCGCGATAAGCTCTCAGCTCTCAGCCCTCAGCCGAGAAGCCTGCTCTTGCTTCCGGCTGGCCTTAGCGGGAGGCACCGGACGCGGCCAGCGAGCGCAGGTTGAGCTGCCAGACGCCGCCCTCGCCGCGGCGCAGCGGCGGCCACAGGACGAAGTTGACCCGGCCGGCGATGGCGTCCTCGGCGATGGGGCCAAAGCGCCTCGAGTCCAGGCTGCCATAGGGGTGGCGGTTGTCGCCGACGACGAAGTAGGCGTCCGCGGGCACGCGCAGCTCGGGCATCGACTCGTTGCTGCTGTAGCCCAGGCCGCGCAGGTAGTCCTCGGCCAGCGGGCGGCCGTCGATATAGATGACGCCGCGCCTGATCGCCACGCGCTCGCCGGGCAGGCCGACCACCCGCTTGATGTAGAAGCTCGGCAGGTCCAGGCCCAGGATCGGCAGCCGCAGGCGCGGCTCGGCGACGCTCAGGGGTGGCCTGAAGAAGATGATCTCGCCGCGCTCGTAGTGGCCCAGCCCCACCTGCCTCAGCCAGTACTCGTACTTGGGGACGAAGACCCGCTCGCCGTCATGCAGGCTCGGCTGCATCGAGTCGCCCGAGATGCCCACCGTGGTGAAGAGAAAGGTCACCACGAAGATGCCCAGGGCAAAGGCGATGAGATAGCTCAAGAACTTGGCGAGCCAGGACGGCTGCTCGGAGGGAGGCGGTGCGGGGTTACCGGTGGTCATGAGGGTTTAGTGGTCATGGGTTTAGCTACCAGGTTCGGGTTCGGGAACGGCGTCGAAGGCCGGGGGCGGCGGCAGGCGGCGCCAGTTCCACTCGCCTTCCCTCTGCGGCGGCCAGATGATCGCGGTCGCCTTGCCGGCCACTGAGAGGCTGGGGATGGGGCCGAAATAGCGCGAGTCGATGCTGCCGCCCAGCGCGATCGAGCGGTTGTCGCCCATGATGAAGTACTGCCCTTCGGGCACGATGAACTCGTGGACGAATCTTACGGGCGCTTCGTAGCTCGCCGCGACCACCTCGTCCGGCAGCGGCGCCAGCGCCTGGTAGGTGCTGCCGTAGAAGAACCTCACCCTGGGGTCACTGACCAGGCCGACCTCGAGGCCCAAGTTGTAGAGCGTCGGGCCGCCGATGTGGGTGACGCGGCCGTCACGCACCACCACCTCGGGGAAGTTGACCGGGTCGGGCCGCACCACCCCGGTGTCGGTGATAAAGCCCTGGTCGACGGCGTGGCCGTTGATGTAGACCTGCCCCTCCTCGACTTTGACGCGGTCGCCGGGCAAGCCGATCATGCGCTTGACGTAGAAGTTGCGCCTGCCCTGCATGGCGGGCGAGTTTTCGGGCTCGCGAAAGACGACCACGTCGCCGCGCTGGTAGGGCCCGAGCACCCCGGCGCGGCGCAGCCAGGTGTCGTACTTGGGGATAAAGACTCTGTCGCCGCTGAAAAAGGCTTGCAGAAAGGGTCCGCTGCCCCCGCGCAGGTTGGGCGTCATCGAGCCGCCGATGACCCCTACCGTGGTGAAGAGAAAGGTGGTCACGAAGAGCGCGATGAGCAGCGCTTCGGCGTAACCGCGCACCTCGCGCCAGACGCGCTGCGAGGTGCTTGGAGGGGTGTTGGGGGTGGGGGTCGCTGGGGCCGGGACCCGCTTGGAACTTGCCATAGCTCTCAGTCTACTCTATCGCCCAACTTCCAGCGTTGTCTGACGGCGTTACCGAGGCCCTTGGGCGGCTTCTTCTCCGCTTCGGCTTCGTCTTTGCGCAGGGTCAGCGTCTCGAAGGGCGCCTCCAGGAGCCCCGCCTCCTCGAGCGTGCGGTAGGCTACCTCCTCGCCCAAGCGGACGATCTGGTCAAAGGCCCAAAACGACTCGATGCGGACGTGAGGCATGGCCACCTGGACGCGCAGGTCGGCAGGGTGCAGGTTGTACTGGATGTCGGTCAGGATGCTCTGCATGATGTCGCCCGAGCGCAGGAGCATCTGCACCATGGGGCTGCGGCGCTCGAGCCTCACCGTCGCCATGAAGCGCTCCCACCAGCGGTGGGTGTCGCCGCCCAGAACTTGAGCGCGCCGCGCCGGGGTCACGTCCGAGGCGACGGTGTAGGTCGCGTTCAAAAAGGCGCCCGCCGCGACCGGCAGGTTGTTGACGATGCCGCCGTCGGCGAGCGAGCGGCCCAGGTACGACACGGGCTCAAAGGCGCCCGGATAGCAGCTCGAGGCCCTCAGGGCGGTGATCAGGTCGCCGTCTACGATGACCACCTCCTCGCCGGTCTCCATGTCGGTGGTGGTCACGGCCAGGGGCTTTTTTAGATCGGCGAAATCGGCCGGCAGGTGCTCGGCCAAAAAGGCGTGCAGCTTTTCCCCCTTGATGAGCCCGGCGTTCAAGGACAGGTCGAAGACGTCGCGCCAGGTGGTGCGGTAGGCCAGCTCGTAGATCTCCCTGGCGGAGCAGCCGTTGGCTAAAAAGGCGCCGAAGATGGCGCCGATCGAGGTGCCCGCGATCACCTCGGGATCGACCGCCGCGTGCTCCAGCATGCTGATCACGCCGATGTGGGCGAAGCCGCGCGCCCCGCCCCCGGAGAGCACCAGCCCCACCCGCTTTTTGCGCCCCGCGACTTCCATCTTGCGCCAGCCTAACACCTGCGGCTGAGAAACATCTGGCTGCCATAACGGGGCGCTTCAGGAACACGCAGCGCCGGCTCGAGGGTAAGCTTTGGCTGTGATACCGAGGCTATGACACCGACCTCAGCAGCGCCTGGCAAGGTAGCGCCTGGCAGGGTCGTCAACCGCGCCGGCTTGAGGCTGCCCCGCCACCATTACCACAAGGTCGTCGTGGGCGGGGGCCTGCTGGGCTTAGCCTGTGCCTTCTACCTGCGTCGCGCGCTGCCCCAGGAGACGCTGCTGGTGGTCGAGGGTGACGGCATTCCCAGCGAAGGGGGCGCGAGCTATGTCTCGCCCGGCCTCGCCCACCGCGCCTTTGGAGACGAAGGGTTGCGGCGCCGGGCGGCCTGGGCGATAGGGGTGCTCGCGGACCTCGTGGCCGAGACGGGGATCGAGCGCACCCATGACAGGGCCTTTCGCCCCGTGGGCTGGGCCAGGTTGGGCAGGGAGGTCGAAGAGGTCGTCGGCCTCGAGAGCCTGACGGTAGGAGCCTGGCTGTCCGGGCGCCCCGTCGCGGAGCGCGGCAACCTGGCAGCGCTGCTCAACCTCGCGGAAGCCTCGCACGTTCTCTTTGACCCCCAGGGCGGCTACGGCAGCGCCGAGGCCGCCGCCCTCTCCTTTGGTCACGGCGCGGTGGGGCTTGGGGCCGACCTGCTCATCAACGGGCGGGCCGGCCTCGTATCGGCCGGCGAGATACAAGTCGAGCGGCTCGAGTTCAACCGGGCCATGCGGCGCGAGGTGGTGAAGACCGAGAGGGTCACGGCGGACGCGGTCGTCATCGCCGCCGGGGTGGGGACGGCCGCCCTCATCGAGGAAGGGGTAGGGGTGACGCTGCCGCTGCGCAAGAGCTACAACCAGTACCCCCGGCTCGAGGCCAGCCCACAGCTTACGCTCACTGAAGGCCGCGTGGCCTTGCCGGTCGTCGAGCACCTGGGCTTCAGCCTGCGGACCCAAGGCGAGGGCGTCCTGGTGGTGCCGCCGCCTCTGCCGCCCGACCCCGAAGGCTACCAGCCCAGAGGGGGGCAGCTCGTCGGGGTGCGGGTCGGGCTCAGGCGCGAGCTCCTCGAGGAGCTGATGGAACGCCTGGAGAGCATGCCCTTTCTCGCCTGGGAGACGCTGAACCTCGGCAAGACCGCGAGCGGGGTGCGCGGCGCCTGGGACGTTCATACGCCCTCCGGCCTGCCGGAGTTCTTCGAGGTGAGGCCGGGCCTCTACGCGCTCGCGGGGGGTAGGGAGGGCCTCACGCTCGGACTGGCGGCGGCCCTCGATCTGGCGGGGAAGGTGGCGAATCAGCCGGAACGTCCTTGGCAGTGACCTTGGCACTGACCTTGCCTAGGCGTGACCGGTGCCACTATAAACAGATACCCAAGAGTGAAGCCGTACCGCCGAAGTGAGGCTTGCCGCCGAGCGTGAAGGTCAGGTTGCTACGTCGTGAGCCACAACGGGCGGCGCATGGGGCGCGTTCCTGGGCTCAGGCTCGAGGATTGGGTCAGGTAACGCCGGAATGGAGAATGCGCGGCCCTTCTCGAGACAGGCTCGGATGTTCATCCTGCTTTGCTACAATCGTGGGGATGGCTGGTGTTCGAGCAAAACGTGATGCCCTGTCTCCTCGGCTGCGAGAGTTGCTCCGTGCCTTGCGCCTTACGCTGAGCGAGGTGTACGGGGCCGACCTCGAAGATCTCGTGCTCTTTGGCTCGGAGGCGCGTGGCGACGCTCATGACGGCTCGGACGTCGATGTCATCGTGGTGTTGAGACGCTCTGTCGAGCCGGGCGCCGAGATCGGTCGGTTGGGAGACGTTCTTGCCGAGTTGAACCTTCGTTACAGCAGGCTGGTGACGCTCGTCCCCGCGTCGGCAACGCAGTACCGGCAGGCGCAAGATCCGTTCTGGCGCAACGTGCGCGAAGAAGGCATCCCGGTGTGAGCGAGGAGCCTGTCCGTTTGCGGAAGGCCGAGCGATATCTCCGTTCGGCAGCACTTCTCAGAGAAGACGGCGACCTCGACTCCGCTGCGTCGCGCCTTTACTACGCCATGTTCTACGTTGCCGAGACGCTCCTGGCCGTCAAGGGCATGACCTTCTCGAGCCATCAGGCGCTCGTTTCCGCTTACGGTCAGCACTTCGCCAAAACGGGTGTTTTGGATGCGCGCCATCACCGGGCGCTGATTACCGCCTTTAGCCGGCGTCAGCTGGGCGACTACGCCGCGCCATCCGGGCTGACGGAAGCCGACATCGAAGAGATGCAGGCGGATGCCGAAGCATTTCTGGGCGAGGCAAAGCGCTGGTTGCGCTCACGGCCCTTACCCTAACTCAGGCTGCATCACATCTTCGCTTATGCTCACCGTCACTTCAGCGCGTTCCCGGGCTCAGGCTCGAGGACTGGATCGCCGAGCTCTAGCGTCCGAGCCGAGGAGATAGACGGACTTGGCCGCCAGCTCGAGTCTCAGCGTCCCTTTTCGCGCCCGAACCGAGCGTTCGTCAAGGAGCGACACCAGGTGCTCGTCGCCCCAGCCGACTTTCCAGACGGGCAGCTCGAGCGCCGTCTCCTCGCCTCGGTTGAGCACGGTGACGACGACGTCATCACTGAGCACCCTGGCAAAGGCGAACACGTCGGCCTCGGCGTGGAGTTGCAGGTAAGCGCCCTCCTGCAAGACCTTGCGCTCCAGGCGCAGCCGCGCGAGGCGCTTGTAGAGGCTTCTCAGCTCGTGGTTCCACCTCGCCTCGTCCCAGGGAAAGGGCCGGCGGCAGTCGGGGTCTTCGCCGCCCTCTACGCCGATCTCGTCGCCGTAGTAGATGCTCGGCACGCCGACGTAGCTAAAGAGCGCGACCACGGCGAGCCTTATCAGCGCCGCGTCGCCGCCCAGCAGGGTGAGAAAGCGCGGGCTGTCGTGCGAGTCCAGGAGGTTGTACTGGCTGAGCTGAATCTCAAAGGGAAGCTTGGCCCTGGCCCGGTCCAGGAGGTAGCCGAGGTCTTCTGCGTCCACGCTGATGGGGTGGCGGCGAAAGTCGAGGCCGGTCAGAAAGGCGCGCATGGGCAGGGTGAAGCCGTAGTAGTTCATGGCGCCGTCCTCCTGGTCGCCCTGCAGCCAAGAGGTGGCCTCGAAGAAGTGCTCGCCCATCACGTAGGCCTGAGGATTCTCCTCGCGCAGGGTCCTGCGGAAGTGCCGCACGTACTCGGCGTTGTTGCGCGCCCCCGCACCCTCGCCGAGCATGTGGATCACGTCGAAGCGCCAGCCGTCGATGGCGTAGGGCGGCCGCAGCCAGCGCCTGAGCACGGCGTCGTCGGCTTCGTAGATGGCCCGCCGCAGAGCCGGATTGCTGTAGTCGAGGACGGGCAGCGTCTTGACCCCGTACCAGCCGTGATAGGACTCGGGGTCGTCCTCGTCCGCAAAGGTGTAGTAGCGCCGCGTCGGGGCGTCCTTGGCGCGGTAGGCGCCCTGAGTCCCAAACTCGCCGTAGCGATCGAACCAGAGGTGGCGTTCGGAGGTGTGGTTGATGACCGCGTCCAAGACGAGGCGCATGCCGCGCTCTCTAAGCGCCTCGCAGAGCCTGGCCAGGGCCTCGTTGCCGCCGAAGTGCGGGTCCACGCTGCAAAAGTCCACGGTGTCGTACTTGTGCGAGCTCGGCGAGGTGAAGACGGGGTTCAAGTAGAGCGCGGTGACGCCGAGGTCCTGCAAATAGTCGAGCTTTTGACGTATGCCCTCTAAGTCCCCGCCGAAAAACTCCCGCGCCCCCTGGCCCCCTTGCGGCAACTCGCCCCAGCTCCTGGCGACGACCGGCTTGCCCTCGTAAAGATACTCGCCGTTCCTGACGTTGTTGCTTGGGTCACCGTCATAAAAGCGCTCGGGAAAGATCTGGTAGAAGACCTGAGCCTTTACCCAGGTCGCCGGCTCGTAGCTGGGGACGAGGCGAAAGTGGTGGCTGCGTTCGGGGAAGTAGGGATGGAGCCCGACCCCGTCGAGCCAGAACTGCCGGCCCTGGGTGAGGAACTTGAAGCAGTAGAGGGTGGTGGCTTCGGCGGTATTGAGCTTAGGGACCCCCTCCCAGAGCTGCCAGCGCTCATTCTCACTCACGCGCGTCATGGGAGTGAGGATCTCCTCGTTGTCGGGCTCGGTGCGGAGCCAGGCGCCTCCTAGCTCGAGCCCTCTCGGTAGCCGCACCCTCAGCTTGTAGCCGCTCGCCGTCCCCTCGAGGAGGTCAGGAATGGGCGCGTGAAAGGCAAAAATGTTCATCAGGAGAGGATGATACCAGCTTGCGGCGCTGCCTGAGAATGCTTGCCTCGCCAAGTCTCTATACTGTGGCTTATGACACTGCCCCACGTTCCCGACGCCCTCGAGACCGCGCGCCTCACCGTCCGCTGCCCCAGGGTGGAGGACGTTGCCGAGATATATGCGGCGGTGCGCGAATCGCTGGACGAGCTGCGGCCCTGGATGCCCTGGGCGACGTCGGACTACTCTTGGGAAGCTTGCGAGGAGAACAGCCGTGGGGCGATCGCCAGCTTCATCACCCGCAGCGATCTGCGCTACCACGCCCACGACCGTGAAACGGGCGCGCTGCTCGTCTGCAGCGGCCTGCACCGGATCGACTGGGGTGTGCCCAAGTTCGAGATCGGTTACTGGTGTCGGAGCTCGCAATGCGGCAAGGGCTATGTGACGGAGACGGCGCGGGCGCTGACCCGGCTGGCGTTCGAGGAGCTCGGCGCGGCTCGAGTGGAAATCCGCTGCGACGACCGCAACGCGCGTTCCTACCGAGTGGCCGAGCGCTGCGGCTTTAGGCTCGAGGGTGTGCTCAAAAACGATTCCAGGGCGCCGGACGGCTCCTTGCGATCGACCAGGATTTACGCGCTGAGCGAGCTTCAGGAGCTGTCTTAAGATAAAAAAGAGCGCCTGGGGCGCTCTTTGTATCTAGGAGGTTGCGCTACTGAGGGCCGAGAACCTCGAGCGTCACCTCGACCGTCTGCTCCTCGCCGTCGCGGAGGATCGTCAGTGCGACCGTGTCACCGGCCTCGCGGCCAAAGACGATGGCCTGGAGCTCGCTGGCGTTATCCACGGGCTGGCCGTCGATGGCGGTGATGATGTCGCCGCCCGCCGGGAAAGTCTGGTTGCCCACGCTGATCGCGAACTGAGTACCTCTCAAGCCGGCCGCTTCGGCGGGACTGCCCGGCTGCACGGCGTGCACTATCACGCCGCGGTCGGGCAGTCTAAGGTGGGCGCGGACGGCTTCGGGATAGTTGCCGACGTCGTCGATGCTGATGCCCATGCGCGGGCGGGTCGCGGCCAGGCCGAGCGGGCCGCCCTCTTGCAGGACTGCCAGGTCTGCCGCTAAGAAGTTGCTGGGAATGGCGAAGCCGACGCCCACGAAGCCGCCGCCCGCGCCCGCCAAAATGGCCGTGTTGATGCCGATCAGCTCGCCGCGCGAGTTTAAGAGCGGGCCGCCGGAGTTGCCGCGGTTGATGGCCGCGTCGGTCTGGATCATGGGAATGGCGAACTCGGCGCCGGGAATGTCCTCTCGAGCGATGGTCGAGACGATGCCGCTCGTCACGGTCGAGCTGAGGCCGAAGGGGTTGCCGATGGCGATGGTCTTTTGTCCGGCGCGGACCTCATCGGAATCGGCGAGGGGAATAGGCGTGATGTCGGGCAGTTCTGCGGGGTCGGTGAGCTCCAGGAGCGCCAGGTCGTAGTTGGGGTTGGCGCCCAGGACGCGTACCTGCAGCTCCTCCTCGGGGCGGTCGGGGAAGATCACGGTGATTGCGGCGCCCTCTTGCAGGTCGATCCTGCTGGATTGCAGGGCGCCTCTCACCACGTGGAAGTTGGTGACGATGCGACCGTCTTCGTCGATCACGAAGCCGCTGCCGCTGCCCATGCGCTGCTGCTGGGGCATGCCCTCGGGGCTCTGAGGGGCCTGGGGAAGGTCGAAAAAGCGGCGGAACTCCGGGGGAATGCCCTCCACCGGCCCCATGCGCTGGCCGAGCATGTAGATGTTGATGGCCACCACGCTGGGACCGTAGCGCTCGATCACCTCGACGGTGTTGCGTTCGTCCTCCAAAAGCGCCCGTCCTTCCTCGATGGGTGCGACCGGCGCGAGGGTCTGCGTTTGGGCCTGGGTAGGGGTCGTCCCTTGCCAGCCGAGCCAGCCAAGGGACAGGGCGAGAATGCAAAGGGTTGGCAATAGCAGGGATTTTGTCTTCATACAAGTCTTCATACAACCTCCAGCCTAGGAGGCCCTGGTGAGCCTCTCTCACCGGACAGATTAGGAGTTTGAGCGGGCGGCTTCCGTCGGCGCGCCGACAGTTCGTCCGGCTCCGCCTGGAGAGGCGGCTAGATCGTGTCGGGGTCGCCCGGTCCGGCCAAGCGCTCGAGCCCCAGGACCGCCAAGGCGCCAAGGAAGGCCAGTGCCAGGGCCAAGATGATGGTCAGGTTGACCTCACCGCCGCTAAAGAGGGGCGGCAGGACGTTGCGCTCGATGGCGGGAAGCGTCACGCCGAACTCGTCGACGACGGGCAGCGGCCCGCTCTTCCAGGGCCAGAGCTTGCGCAAGGAGCCCAGCATCACGCCGACCAGCGCCGCCAGGGTGAGGTCGCGAAAGCGCCTGAAGAGCCAGCCCAGGACCTGCGCGAAGGAGACGATGCCCACCGCCGCCCCGGCGGCGAACAAGGCGATCGTCGCCAGGTCGCGGTTGTTCACGGCGCTCACCATGTACTGGTACTTGCCCAAAAAGACCAGAATAAAGGCGCCCGAGACGCCGGGCAGGATCATCGCGCAGATGGTGATGGCCCCGGCCAGAAAGATGAACCAGGCCGTCTCGGGCGTCTGGGCGGGCAACAGGCCCACCAGGCTGTAGGACGCCGCCGCGCCCAGGGCGAGCGCGACCAGGACGCCCGGGCGCCAGTCTCGTACCCGCCGTCTCAGGCTGAAGATGGTGGCGACGACCAGGCCAAAAAAGAAGCTCCAGAGGAGCTCGGGGTAGTGGTCGATGAGGTGCTCGAGCCCGCGGCCAAGGAGCAGCAGCGCCAAGACGATGCCCGACAGCACCGCCAGCAGAAAGGGCGCGTTGACGACCTCGAGGGCTTCTCTCGGGCGCAAGCGGGCGAGCGAGCGCCAGAAGGGTGGGCGGGCGACGCTGCGGATGCTCTCGATGAGCTCGCGGTAGATGCCCAACAAGAGCGCGATGGTGCCGCCCGAGACGCCTGGCACCAGGTCGGCCGAGCCCATCAGAAAGCCCCGCAGGACCAGGCCCAGGTAGTCCCGGGGGCGGCGGTGCGGGCGGACAAGGGGATCTGCGGCGGTCTGCTCGTGATCGGTCATGGTCGCGGGCCAATCTACCACAGCGAACCTACCACCGCGCGTCCGTCCTGGCCGTTTGGCAGCGCGTGCTAGGCTGGGAGGGTGCGCATAGCGATCACCAGCAGAGGCATGGCGCGCCTGCGACAGGGCCACCTCTGGGTCTTTTTCAGCGACGTCAAGAAGCTGACGGGCAGCCCGGAGCGGCCGGCGCTGGTGACGGCCGTGAGCAAGGGGGGCGAGCTCATCGGCCAGGGGCTTTACAACCCCGCCTCGAAGATCGCCTTTCGTTTGCTCACGACCCGCGAGGCACCCGTCGATGAGGCCTTTTTCAGCGACAGAGTGGGCGCGGCCGTCGCCCACCGCGCCCGCGTCGTCCATGGCTTCGAGGCCTACCGCGTGGTTCACGGCGAGGCGGACGGCCTGCCCGGCCTGACGGTGGACCGCTACGGCGAGAATCTCGTCGTGCAGCTGCACGCGGCGGCTTTAGAGCCCTTCTTGCCGGTGGTGCTGGAGAGGCTGCGGGAGGCCTACCGGCCCCAGGGCATCCTGGGCCGCAACGACTCGCCGGTGCGGGCCTTAGAGGGCCTCGAGCGGCGCATCGACCGCTACCACGGCGAGGTGCCCGAGAGGATCTTCTACCGCGAGGGCGCGGTCACCCTGCTCGCCTCGCCCTACACCGGCCAGAAGACCGGCGCGTTCTTGGATCAGCGCGAGAACCACGTCCTGGCGGGGACGCTCGCCCGGGGCCGGGCGCTCGACGTCTTCTCTTACCAGGGCGGTTTCGCGCTGCAACTCGCCAGGCGCGCCGACAGCGTCCTGGCCGTGGACTCGAGCGAGGCGGCCCTGGGGGCCACCCTGGCGGGCGCGGCACGGGGCGGCCTGGGCAACGTGACGGCGCGTCAGGGCAATGCCTTCGAGGTTCTGCGCGAGCTCGCGGATGCCGGCGAGCGCTTCGACGTTATCGTCCTGGACCCGCCCGCCTTTGCCAAGAGCCGCTCGCACGTCCCCAAGGCGCTCGCCGCCTACAAGGAGATCAACCTGCGGGCGCTGAAGGCGCTGCATCCCGGCGGACGGCTGCTCAGCGCCAGTTGCAGTTATCATGTGGGGGATGAGGCCTTTTACACCATGCTCGCCGACGCGGCCGCGGACGCCAGCAGGCGCCTGCGCGTCCTGGCGCGGCGGGGCCAGGCGAGCTGCCACCCCGAGATCCTGGGCGTGCCCGAGAGCCGCTACCTCAAGCTGGCGGTCCTCGAGGTTACCGACGCTTAGGAGGGCCCTGTGAGGAGAACCGTGTTGAGGAGAACCGTGTGAGCGACGACCTGCTGGACTTTGACCTGGGCCAGCTCGTCGAGAGCGTGGTCAGCGCGCGCTCCCTCGACCCCAAGCAGGCCGAAGGGCTCGCCTCGCAGCTCGTCTGGCGCCTGGGCCGGCTCGCCGACGACACCCCGGTGACGGTTAGGGTCGGCTTCGCCACCAGCGCCCGCCTCTTCGCCGACCTGCCCAAGCTCAAGAACGCCAGCGATCACGAGGTGGAAGCGGCCATCAAGGGAGGAGACCTTCGGGTAGAATGGGTAGGCCCCTTGTGAACGACCGTATTCGGGGATTCTGATCGAGCGAATTGTGAAAGCTATCACATGAAAGTCCACCACCAGCTCAAGACCACCCTGGACCTGCCGCTGGCGCCGCGGGAGGCGCTGGCCTTCGTCCAGAACGTCCAGGTGAGCTTGCGTAGGGTGCGCTTTATGCAAGGGCTGCGCGTCGTTCCGGCCGGCGACCGGGGCAGCCGCGCCCGCGTTCGCGCCAACGTCCCCGTCGTCGTCCCGCTCATCGGACCCTATCAGCTCGAGTTCGAGAGCGCGCTCGAGAGCACGCCGCGCGGCGCCAGGCTGCACGCCCTGCCACCCGCCGACGGGGGTAAAAAGGGCTGGGCCGAGGTCTCGGGCGAGGCCGAGGTGAGCCCGCTGCCAAGCGGCAGCCGGCTAGCGTATGCGCTCGACATAACCGTCCACGTCACCCTGCCGGAGCCCGAAGGCTGGGGCGGCCGGGCGCTCCTAAAGATGGTCGAGGTGACGGCGCAAAAGGTCGTCGCCGACATCACCCAGGACTTTCCCGAAGCGGTCGGGAAGGCGGCGCTCGAGCTCGAGAGGGCGACCAGGGCCACGCTGAGCAGCCAGTAGCGCGACCTTGGCTGGGAACGACCTTCAGGGACGCTTCGGCCCGGCGGCCTCCGGTCAGCCCGCCTCGAGGCTGGCCTTCATCACCGCCAGCCACGGCTCGGGCAGGCGCATGGCGCGGGCACCGCCGCTGGGCACGTGCTCGGTGGCGGCCAGGGCCAGCAGCGCCCCGTCCTCTAAGCGCACGATGCGGTATGCGAAGCGCAGACGGCGGCTCCGCGCCTCGGTCAGGCGGGTATGGATGTCGAGCTCGTCGTCGAAGCGGGCGCTGGCCCGGTAGCGCAGCTCGAGGCCGCTCACCGCCAGCGACACGCCCGCGTCCTCGAGGTCGCGGTAGCGCTGGCCACGTTCGCGCAGCCACTCCACTCTGGCCGCCTCGATCCAGATCACATAGGCGCTGTGGTGGGCGATGCCCATCTGGTCAGTCTCGGCGAAGCGCACCCGCAGCTTTATGGCGTCACCTTCACGGCGTCACCTTCATGGGGTCGGCGTAAAAGGTCAGGACCGGCGTCTTCTTGCTCTTTAGGTCGCGGGCGATCTCGCGTTGCAGGTGGCCGCGGGCGCCGTTTAGGGCCTGCTCGAGCCTTGCTAGCGCCTCCTCGTCACCGAGCGCGCTCACCAGGACGCGGGCGCTGCTGCCGTCGGGGGCTAAGCGCACCCGCTCGACCGTGACCACCACCGGGATGCGCGGGTCGGCAAGCGTGGGGATGAGTTCGGAGAGGCGGCGCGAGAGCGCCCGTTCGAAGGATGCGGATTTCTGGCTCATGATGGCCTCCTGAAATCTCCAAGCTGAAGTTGCACGCTTTTTGTGCAACTTCAGCTAGCGTTTAAGCGGTTATGGACCACGGCCGCCCGTGGTCCTGTTGCGCTAAGATACCAGCCTCCCAAGCATAGCAACCGGGCTAGGCCGCGTCTTTGGACCGCCCTATCGCCGCCACGATCTTGTGGTCGAGCTTGGAGAGGGCGAGTCCGGCGAGGTCGCCCAGGCTGACGAAGCGCCCCTCCCCCTCCGGTTGACCGCTTGCCAGGAGCGGCCGGGCCTCGATACGAAAGTGGGTGTAGGCGTGCCTCACGGCTTCCAGTCGCTGACCTGGGGCCGGGGCCTCGCTGAGCGGAAAGCCCCACAGCCCGCCGAGCATCTCGCTCTCGGCTCGCCGGTAGAGCCAGACCTGTCCCTCACGGCGGTAGACGAGCGCGAAGCGCCGCAGCAGCGGCAGCAGGCGCCTGGGCTTGGCCTCGGGAAACTCGGCGACGCGCCCGGCTCGATAGGCGGCGCAGTGCGCCCTTATGGGGCAGCAGCCGCAGAGAGGCCCGCGCGGCAGGCAGACGGTGGCGCCCAGGTCCATGAGCGCCTCGTTGAAGTCGCCGGGACGGGACTCGGGCAAGAAGGGTGTAAGCGCAGCGCGGACCTCTCGCTCGCCCACCCTGGGCAGCGCAAAGAGCCTCGCGGCGACGCGCCTGACGTTGCCGTCTACGGCCAGCACCCTCTCACCGAAGGCTAGCGAAGCGATGGCGGCGGCAGTATAGGTGCCGACGCCGGGCAGCTCGAGCAAACCGCCAAAGGCCTCCGGCAGCCGCCCGCCGCGCGCGGCCACGACCTCGCCCGCCGCCTTGTAGAGAAGGCGGGCGCGGCGGTAGTAGCCGAGCCCCTCCCAGGCTTTGAGCACCTCGTCCAGGGGCGCGCCGGCCAGGCTCTCGAGGTCGGGAAAGCGCCGCATCCAGCGCCCATAGTAGGGTATGGCGGTGGCCGCTTGAGTCTGTTGCAGCATGATCTCGGCCACCCACACCCGGTAGGGTGTGCGCGCGTGCCGCCAGGGCAGATCGCGGCCGCAGCGCTGAAACCACTCGAGCAGAGCCTCGCTCACGCCCGTGGAGAAAGAGCCTGGCTCGTTCGTCACCAGCTCATCTTAGCTCACCAGCTCGTCAAGGTCCGGTGGGCTTGTGGCGGCTCACCGGGAGGCCCGTTCACAGCCTCCAGCCGCATCGCTCCTGAGCTGCGCCTCGCTGCCGGGGCACGCGCTCGAGCCTCATCTTCGGCACCTTGTCTTTGCTTACTACTCCCTGCGCCCGGCGTAGAGCCTGGGGTCGAGCGTCACGAGCTCTCGGCGTAAGACTTTGACGCCCTTCATGTCGGGATGCAGCGGATTGAGCAGGTAGTTCCGCTCGATGGGCATCACCAGTGAGGGCACCTCGAGCACCAGGCTTCGCATCTCCTGCACCCAGGTTGATCCATAACGCTGCGTGCTTCGTTCCGGTTCGTCCTCAGGGGCGTCTCTCAGAAGTTGCATCAGTGCCTGCTCAAAGACATGCTCGAGGGAAGCGTCAGGCACCTCCAGCTCGAGCAAAGTGCGCTCGCCGAACAAGGTGGGGTCGAGATGAACGAGGGTCTCTAAGACGGCCAGGCTTGGCGACGCCGCGGTGTAGATGATGCGGATACCTATGGTGTTCCAGCGGGCCGCTGCGAGGAGGCCGCCCCGCCCGTCCAAGGGGTCGGCGTCAGGCTGCTGTGCCCAGCGGGCGCGGTGGTCATAAATGCGCCAGACCCGCACTTAGAACATGCCGTAGGCCAACCCGTAGAGGGTGTTGCGGACCCGCTCGTAACCGTGGATGCCGGTGAGGGTTGCTAGTGGCGTCGCGTTGCCCAAACCGACGACCCGCGTATGCAACCAGCGGCGTGCCGTGGCTTCGTCGGGAAAGACTTCGAGGGCCGTCTGCATGACGCGCCCCAGCATCTCGAGTTTGAGGCTTTCAGCTTCGCTGAACACACCTTCTTCAGCTCTGCGGCCGTAGGTTTTCTCGCTCACACCCAGAAACATCGCCATGCCTTTCGGGTCAAGCCCGCTCTGTTTGCGGGTTCTCTCGGCGGCCTTAAACCCTATGTGGGTGTAGGCAGCCTCCTTGCGCGAGCGTTTGGTGCCTACGGTGCGCGTGCGCGGTTGGTTTGCTTTCTCGTTACCGGCTGCCATCATGACCTCCAGACAAGTTGTCCATATTCTACGCTATGTTGCCTGAGCGAGATGGCTTGGCTGGGACCGTCTGCGTTACTCGGTTCGCTGGCCGCATTGGGTCAGTAGCAGTCCCTGCGGAACTGTCGCTTAAAGCCTCCCATAGCCTGCGTGACCGGACGACTCGAGGCCATGCTGATCGACAAATATAGACCACCTGCACTATGATGGCGAACGCGTCCCTCGCGACGAGTTGTCGCACCTTCACTTCGGCTTTCTGACGACCATGCTGTAAGTCAAGGGTATTTTGGCTTGCTCTTCCTCGGCAAGTTTAGGAAACGCAGGCCAGTATTCGTCCGGGTGTTCACCAAGATAGCCCACGACCAAGCCTGCTTTCACAAGCGCTTGAAAAACGTCTGCGATTTTCCAAAGCCTTTCGTGTTTGGTCGCTTGCTCCTCCACAGCCTTGTCGAGTGCTCCTATGTATTCGTCGGGCCACCCTTTACTCCACTCGGCGTGGGTGAAGTAGTTGACTCCTGACGCCTTGAGTCTCGTGGTGTCATTAGCAAAGAGCCACGAGGCGGGATGGTCTTCCAGCAGGCTTAACACGCCGCCTTCTCGGAGCAGCCTGAAAACGACACTTGCCCACGCGTCGATGTCGTGAAGCCAGTTGATCGCACCACGACCCGTGTAAACAAGGTCAGCCGTTCCGTCTAGTTCAGCGGGTGTTGCTAAGACGTCACAGCAGTACCAACGCGCAGGCAGCTTTAGCTGAGCGGTTGTCCATTTCGCGTTTTCGATGTGAACGTCGCTTATGTCCACACCGATAACCTCTTTCGCCCCTTCGAGGATGAGGGAAAGCGTATCGTAGCCGCTTGCGCACTGCAAATGTATCGCCCTTTCGCACCACTGCTTTAGCGGCCCGATCCTCTCGAGGTTTGCCCTTTCGACCGGATGTAGATTGCTCTTGCCAGACCTCAGCAGCTCTACGCGTTCCTCGTTGTCTTTTGTGTAACTCTGAGCGCCCTCGTTCCAGGCTGCTCGGTTCCCTTGATGGCGAGACCGAATCTCATCCGAGGTATCAGCAATCTTTTCACTGTGCCAGTCCACGACTACTCCTTTGAATGTATATCCTTAGAAGGTATAACTTGCATGGTCCCGTGCTGCCTAAGCCAGGCCAGCAAAGGTACAAGATGGTCCTCATGATGATGTTCATAAGAACCTTGTAAAACTGCAAAGAGAGTGTATCCCTTCAACCACGGATATTTTTCCGCATCCAAAAGGTCATTTTCAGGAATCTCCTCCCCTAAGCTCAAAAACCTGAGAAAGCCATCTCTCCAATCCTGATGCACACGCGACAGAGACTGTTTCCGATAGGTCTCATAAATCCTAGCATTAAACTGATCTTTATCTTCCTCCGATTCCGGATCCGAGCCCGCAAGCCATGTGGGAAATACTGGTTCCTTATGGAGTTGGGCAGCTTCCAAGCGTGCGATAGAAACCTGCTGCCAAGCCATCAAATGGGCCATCAAATCTTTGATCGACCAGCCATTAGACAAAGGTGAGGAGGTGATTTGCTCTTCGCTCATGCCGGCCAGCAGTCCTTCCCAACGATTGAATTCCCCTCTTAGCGTTGTCAGGATTTGCTGTTTGTCGTTCATGATCGTTCTCCAATCGTATTTCCAATGTTCATGGAGGCCAGGCGGAGGCGTGGGGTCGGCGCGTTTCCGCGCCCGTTCTCGAGGTGGCTGCCGGTCCAGCCGCTGGTGGCGCCCTCGAACCGCCGCGGTGTGGCCGAAAAGGCGTCTACCGGACTGGTTGCTGCGGTGGTGAAAGAGCCCTTCGCGCTACTCCACCTCGAGCAGGAGGTCGATCAGCGCGTCGCTCGTCGCCTGCAGCTTGGCCTCGTCGCCACCCGTTCTGCTACGCTATAGGCATCTCACCCAGCGCCGTGCATAACGATGTCTTGAACATGTAAAGGAGACGCCGATGAAGCTGACGCTTATCTTGATCGCCCTGCTGGGCCTGCTTGGGGCCTGCGCCCCGGCCGCCCACACCCGTCCCCCCGAGGAGCCTATCGTCTTCGAGGCCGATTACGACACGCTCTTCGACGCCACCTTGCAGGCCATCACCACCTCGGCCTTGCCGGGACCTGCCGGGGGGCGGCTGCGCTTTCGCGTCGCCGAGGCCGAGCGCGAGAGCGGCCTCGTCACCGCGGTGCACGGCGCCACGCCGGACGCCGTCTTCACCGCGAGCAGGCGCTTCGGCAGCCCCGAGGTCGGGACGACCTTCGGCTTGCGCGCCACGCTGCCCCTCGGCGCGGTGCAGCCCGATGTCTTCGTCACCGCAGTGATCCGGCCCGAGCAGGGAGGCCGGGCCTCCATCGTCTACTCGAGCGTCACCCGAAGGGGGCTCGAGTCCCAAACGGGCAACCGCTTCATGGCGCGGGTCCTGGCGCGTTTGGAGGCGCGCTTTGGGCCGCCGCTGAACTGACGCTCGCCTCGGGCGGGCGTGATAGCATGGGCGCCTCATGGCCTATGCTCCCCTCGAGCTCCAGCCACGTAAGAAAAACGCCTCGAGCCCGTCCTCGCTGTCCTGGACGAGAAAGAGAGTCGAAGATCTTGCCTCGAGGCCCTGCTGCTCAAAAAAACTTCTAGAACTCAGGAACTTGGATTGGAAGTCTCGAGCCCACCTTTCGAGCCCTTAGCTTGTCGCCAGAGGGTATCGTTACCTGACGAACTCGAGCGTGAGCAGGTTTAGTTCGCCGAGAGCCAAACTCCCTACCCACGCCGGAGGACGTAGAGACGCGGGTAGTGGCCGCCGTGGTAGACGCGGTGGCTGGCCTCGAGGTGCCAGGCCCTTTGCCCGGTCAAGACCCGCTCCAACAGCCTGATCTCGTGGCTGAGCAGCACGAACGTCGCCCCCGGCGCCGCCACCCGGGCCGCCTCCGCAAGGAGCGCGGGATAGAGTTCGGTATTGGCCTCATGGCTGCCGACCTGGTCGCCCCAGGGCGGGTCGGTCAGGACGAGGTCGAAGCTCCCTGGGGCGAAAGGAAGCGCGGTGGCGTCGCCTTTGAGGAGTTCGGCGCTCGCGCCGGCCGCCGCCAAGTTTTCTCTGGCGCAGTCGAGAGCTTTTGGGTTCAGATCGACGCCGACGAGCCGCGCCGCCGGGGTCTGGGCGTGGCGCTCGATAAGCAGGGTGCCCGAGCCGCACATCAGGTTGAGCACGCGGTCGCCCGGCCGGGCCGGAGCACAGGCCAGCATGGCCGCGGCCACCGTGGCGTTGAGCCCACCCTCCAGGTTGCAGACGCGCTCACGTCGCGCCGAGAGCGGGCGCGGCGTGAGGCGCAAGAGCACCTCCCAGCCGTTACCGGACCCACCACCAGAAGACATGGTAGGACGAACGCGCAAGAGCAGGTCGCCCTCGTCGGCGTCATGCGCCAGGCCGCTGCCCTCCCCTAGCGCGGCGGTGAGCCTCGAGTAGACCTCTGTATCACGCCCCGCTGCGCTCAGACGAAAGCTGCCAAACGGCGCCGCCGCTCGCAACTCGAGGATGCGCCCCAAGAGGCGCCGCAGGTGCTGGTGGCCGAGCAGCGCCTTGGGCCTCGGCACGTCGAAGCGTTCGACGAGGTAGACGGCGACGACCGTGCGCAACTCGGCCAGCCGCGCCCAGGGACCGGCGTAGCGAAAGGGCACGGCCTCAGGGTCGGCGCTCGCGCCCAGACTCAGGTTGCGCAGCCGCGCCAGCTCGCGCTCGGCGAAGGGCTTGAGACCGTCCAGGACCTGCGCCTCGAAGGGTTGGGCTTCGAAGGGTTGGGCCCGCCCGGCGCGCCCGGCTTGGGGAGACGACGCAAGCCGCTTGCCGGAGACGGGTGGAAGCTTCGAGGGCTTCCGCTTGGAACGCTGCACCCCTCGAGCCTATGGGCGTGGGCTGCTGCCCGTAGCCACCACCAGCTTGCGCGGGGTGTCGGGCGCGAGCGCGGCCACAAAGACGGTCGGGCCGCCGCGAAGGCGGGGCACAGGGAGGTTGCGGCGCGGCCGCTCGAGGCCGCGCAGGGCGGCCTCGTCGGGAGCGGTCTCCAGGAGCGGCTTGTAGAGCCCGAAGCCGGCGTTGTTGACGAGCGCGTCGAGCCGCCCAAAGCAAGCGACGGTCACTGCCACCGCCCGCGCCGTATCCTCCGGCACGATCACGTCGCCCGCGACCACGACCGCGCGACCGCGCCGTGTCTCGATCTCGGCCTCGAGCGCAAGGCTCTCCTCGCGCCGGGCCCGGAGGGCGACTCCGTAGCCGCGCCCAGCCAGCAGGCGAGCGGTGGCCGCGCCGATGCCGCTCGAGGCGCCGGTAATCAGGGCGGTCTTCATCCCCCTACTATACTGTTCTCATTCTGACGGCTTCTGAGTCCGCTCTGCTCTGCCGCCTAAAGAGGCGGAAACGAGCAGGTTATGAACTACTACGCCCCAAGCCTAGGAGTCTGTCAGCCTTCTTTTGACGGGTCATTGCGAGGAGCGGAGCGGGTACGAGGTCGTGCGAAGCAACGCGGCAATCTCGCGCCTCTCTCCTCACAAGAGATTGCTTCGCTTCGCTCGCAATGTTCGGGAATGAACGGACGGTTGGACAGGGGTGGCTCGTGAGTCTCGGTAGACACAGCGCATCAGGTGTTGCCCCTCAAGACTCGCGCGTGTTCACCCCTTCGAGACCCTCAAACAGCGCCTCGACCCCAAGCTGCATGGTGAGGCAAGCAATCTCGACCTCACCTGCGAGGCGGCTCGCGTGCCAGCCCCTAGGCGTGCGCTCGAGGTAGTCCACTACCCGAGCG